>CAYYOE010000014.1:0-27964 GCA_964473055.1 uncultured Rhodobacterales bacterium
CACCAGCTTCATCTTCCGCGAATACCGCGACCGGTCGAACGTGGGCTACGGCACGCTGCTGGCGATGTTCTACCTGCTGCTCATCGTCATCGCGATGACGATCCTGATGAAGCTGTCCGACCGCTGGATGCGGCCCCGGACCTGACATGACCAGCCAGACCGACACCCCGCCCCCCAGCCAGGGCCAGATCTTCCGCGACAGCGACGCCGACCGCGCCTTTCGCCCACGCTGGTGGCTGGGCCGGATCGCGATCTATGCGGCGCTGATCGCCTGGACCGTGATCTGCCTGTTCCCGATCTACTGGACGCTGACCACCAGCTTCAAGGCGGCACCCGACGTGATGCAGGGCAACATGGTGCCCTGGGTGGACTTCGAGCCGAAGTGGCTGGGCCTGCGGTCGCTGGGCCTGTCGCCCGAGACGATCTTCGCGGAATCGACCGTGCGCGCCGAGTTCATGAAGCGTTTCTGGAACTCCAGCATCATCGCGCTGTCGGCCTCCACCCTGGCGGTCCTTCTGGGCAGTTGCGCGGCCTACGGCCTGTCGCGGTTCAGCTTCCGCTTCGGGTTCATGCGCAACGGCGACATCTCGTTCTTCTTCCTGTCGCAGCTGATCCTGCCGCCGGTGGTGCTCGCCCTGCCGTTCCTGGTGCTTTACAAGGAACTGGCGCTGCTTGACACGCGGATCGGGCTGATCCTTCTGTATACGCTGACGGTCCTGCCCATCGTCATCTGGATCATGCGCGACCAGTTCGCGTCGATCCCGACCGAACTGGAAGAGGCGGCGATGGTCGACGGCCTGTCGGTCTGGGGTGCGTTCCTGACGATCATCCTGCCGATCGCGCTGCCGGGGATGGTCGCGGCCTTCATCCTGAGCCTCGTGCTGACCTGGAACGAATACTTCTTCGCGGCGCTGCTGACGTCCACCAATGCCAATACGCTGCCGGTGATGGTGGCCAGCCAGACCGGTAGCCAGGGCATTTCCTGGTGGTCGATGGCCGCCCTGTCCTCGGCGGCGATCCTGCCCCTGATCGTCGTGGCGATCGTGCTGGAGAAATACATCATCAAGGGGATGGCAGCTGGCGCGGTGAAATAGCGCGTCAGATGCCGAGCACCCCGCGCAGGTGCGCAAGGATCGCGACTACCCCTTTTTCCCCCAGTTCGGCCGAGGCGCCCTCGGCACCTTCCGTGTACCAGCCGCCATTGTCGGCAACGCGGTCCATCTCGACGACCTCGGGCGCGAGCGCGCGCATCAGCGATGTCTCTCCGATCCCGGCATGATCGAACGGATAGGCCGCTGTCACCGACGCGGACATCAGGGGATGCACCTTGATCCAGTTGAACGGATCGGCGCCCACCCCCTGCTGGGCATAATAGTCCTTCATCTCGGCGCGGCCCCACCAGCCTTCGCCGCGTTCGCGTTCGAGATACCGGAAGATCGCCTGCCTGCCGGCGAAGCGAAAGGCCAGGTCGGTGGGCATGCCGGCCACGAAGTTCTCGGACTGGTGATGGATGATGCCGTGGATGTTGCGAAACCCGATCCGCAAGAGGCCAAGGAACATCTCTTCGGCAAAGGGCGCGATCTTTCCCGCGTCCACATGCAGGGTTCCCGTCCCTGCCGGTCCTTCCACGGCATAGCTGGCCGCGCCATAGGCGAAGGGGGGCAGGATCACGATCTCGGCCTCGCGTTCCAGCCTGTCCAGCACCCGCGTGACGGCCAGGAGGTCCATGCCCACGCCCATATGCTCGCCGTGGTATTCCATCACGCCGATGGGCAGCACGACGGGAAGGTCGCGCGCGATGGCATCGCGGATCTGGTGCGGACGCATCAGTTCGAAGCGCATTGCGTCCCTCCTGCCATGGGTGGGCGCCCGCCGCTTGAGCCTTCAGCCCAGGTCATGCGCGATATCCTTCGTCTGCTCGTAGAGCCGGCGGAAGAGCCTGTATTGATGGGCATGCACATCGCCTGCCTGCGGTTCGACCAGCCTTTCGGCGGGGTTCCAACGGCTGATGTCTTGCGGTTCAACCGCCCCGATGGCCAGCGCCGCAAGGAAAGCGTTGCCATAGCTCGCCCCCAGGGTCTTTTCGCTGACGATCTGCGGCAGCCCGCTGAAATCGGATGTTGCCTGCAGCCACACCGTGTTTCGGGTGCCGCCGCCGACCGCCAGCACCCGGTGGGGGGCATGCCCAGCCTCGCGGTATGTCTCGACCACATGTGCGGTTCCCATGGCGATGCCTTCCAGAAGCGCCCGATAGAGGTCGCCGCGCGTGTGGGTCAGGTTCAGACCGTAGATGGCACCCTTGGCATGCGGGTCGTGAATGGGCGTCCGTTCGCCCGAAAAGTAAGGCAGCCACAACAGCCCGTTCGCACCGGGCGGCGATGCTTCGGCCTCGGTCGCCAGCATCCCGAAGGCATCCGCGACCGACAGGTCCCGCGCCATCTGATCGCGGAACCAGTGTGTCAGCGTGCCCGAGGTGGCAAGGCCCGCCATCGACGCGTGCTGGCCCGGAAACAGCCAGGGCGCATACCACAGCCGCGCGTCCTGTGCCCGCTCGGCAGTCACCTGGATGATGAAAATGGTCGAGCCATACATCATCATCATGTCGCCCGGCGCGGTCACACCGACGCTGACCGCCTCGGCGGCGGCGTCGATGGTGCCGGTAGTGACGGGGGTTCCGGCGACAAGCCCGGTTTCGGCGGCCGCCCGCGCCGTCACCCGGCCGGCAATCTCCGTCGACCACAGTAACCGGGGCAAGCGATCCGGCCCCACGGTGTCGTCGAGGTCGGTGGTCCAGTCCAGCCGCGTCACGTCATAGAGCGGCGAGAAGTTCGCGGCGGTGTAGTGGTCGATCACCCGCTCGCCCGTCAGGCGCATGACGATGTAGCTGGTCGAGGTCAGGATCATCGCGGTGCGGGCGAACACCTCGGGCCGGTTCCGGGCGACCCACAGGATCTTCGGCCCGACCGACTGCGAGGTCAGTGCATTGCCGCAGCGTTCAAGGATCGTGTCGGCCCCGATCCTTGCCGTCAGTTCCTCGATCTCGGACGCCGCCCGGGTGTCGACCCCGTAGAGGACACCGTTCATCAGGGGGTGTCCTGCGTCATCCACCGGCAACATGCAGGGGCCGATGGCGCTGGTCGCGATGCAGGAAATGTCCGCCGCATCCACGCCCGGCGTTGCAAGGATTGCGCGCGTGATGCGGACGAAATCCCCCCACCAGTCCTGTTCGGCGTCGTGTTCGGCCCAGCCCGGCTGCGGCACGATCATTCGGTGCGGATGCCGCGCCTCTGCGACGATCCGGCCTGCGCCATCGACCAGGACACCCTTGGATTCGAATGTGCCGATGTCGATGCCGAGCGTGAGGGTCATGCGGCACCATCCCGCGACAGGTCGAATCCGGGCCCGATCCGCGACAGCATCTCGTCCAGCAGCAGGACCAGTCCTTCCAGATCCCGCAGGTCGCAGACCTCGAGCGCCGAGTGGGAATAACGCATCGGATACCCCAGATCGAGCGCCGCCACGCCGTCCCCCACCAGTTGCACATAGGACAGGTCCGTCAGCACGCCGGTCTGGGCCGACCTTTGCAGCGCAAGGCCGCGTGCATCGGCAGAGGTTTCGGCGAGCCGCACCAGCGACGGATGCGGGATGACCCCGTTCAGCGTTCCGCGCCCGTGGAAGGAATAGAGGCTCATCCCCGGCCCCGCGCCCAGACGCATGTCGGCCACATCGCCCATGTCCGGCGTGTCCGACGCGAGCATGAGGTCGAGTTGGATCGCGATGTCCGGCCGCAGCCGCTGCGCGAGCGGTTGCGCGCCGCGCAGGTTGAATTCCTCCTGCGTGGTGAAGGCCAGGTGGACGGTCGGACCACCCTTGCGCGCGGCCAGTCGCTTGGCCAGTTCGATCAGCACCACGCATCCGGCCCGGTCATCAACGCTTGTCCCCGCGACCTGCCATTTCCCGAGGGTAAGGGCGCGCGGGTGGTAGACGACCGGGGTCCCGATCCGCACCCCCGCTGCCTCGGCCTCAGCCGCCGAAGCGAAGCCGGCATCGACATAGAGATCGCGGTAGCGGACAACATGATACTTCTCGTCCGGCTGGGTGGCGTGATGGCTCTTGTTGGCGATGATCCCGGGCAGGTCGCGCCCGTCGCCGACGCAGATCAGAACCGCCTGCGCGGCTAGCGCCCGCTCGGGCACCCCACCCAATCGTTCCAGCCGCAGGAAACCGTCGGGCTCAACCCGGCGCACGACAAACCCCAGCTGGTCCATATGGGCGAACAGCATCACCGTCGGCGCGCCCGCCTCGCCCGGAAAGGTGGTCCAGAGGTTGCCCATCCGGTCACTGTGGCTTTCGACACCGGCAAGCCCGTGAAGCCAGCCGGCGATCGCACGCCGGACCCGGTCCTCGTGCCCGGCAAGACCGGGCACCTCCATCAGATCCGACAGGACGTCCCAAAGCGCGTCCTTCATGCCGCCCCCCGCGCTGCGCGGGCCCGTTCCATGAAGTCGCGCGCGCGCACCGGATCGACCGGTTTCCAGGTGTCGCCCCCCACCTTCAGGGCCGATCCCACCACGCAGCCGTCCGCGATGCGCAGCACCTCGGCCACCGTGTCGTGCTTGACGCCGGTGTTCGCCAGAACCGGCACGTCGGGCAACACCGCCTTCACCCCTTCGAGGTCGGCCATCTTCGCGGCCTCGCCCGTGATCTGGCCCGATACCAGCACCGCATCGGGGATCGACGAGAACACGGCGCTGCGCGCCCGGTCCGGCAGGGGGCGCCGGTCGAGACTGTCGGCGAATTCCGCCGAGACGTTGTAGAGCATCAGGCAGTCTTTCCGGCCCAGTCGGTCGCGGTAACGCATTGCGGCGCCCGCGTCGGGCGTCCAGGGCCCCATGTCGGACGCATAGGTGCCGGTGAAGATCTCGCGCACGAAGGCCGCCCCGGTCGCTGCCGCCAGCGCCATGGTCGACATCGGATCCCACAACACGTTGACGCCGAAGGGCACCGTGATCTCGTCCCTCAGCCGCCCGATCACAAAGGCCATGGTCGCAGTCGAGGCGCGGTCGACGTCGAATTCATAGGGGCGGTCGTTCTCGTTGCCGAACATCACCGCGTCGACGCCCGCCGCCTGCAGCGCCGCAAGGTCTGCGCGCGCGCTCTCGACCAGCCCTGCCAGCCCTGCCTCGGTGTCGTGCAGGGGCGAGCCCGGCAAGGCCCCCAGATGCACCATCGCGATCACGGGTTTTGCCGTCCCGAATACCTGCCTGAACTTCTCCATCGGCGCCCGATCCTCCCATTGCGCGCGGACACTAGCGCAGAGGGACTTGGCCCCCAAGGGGGTTTCATTCTAGCATGTCAGTGCAAGGAGGCTCCGATGGCACCAAGGACACGGCACTGGGACAGGATCGGCAACGGTGGCCTGACCTTCACCGAACTGGGCTTTGGCGCGGCCCCCTTGGGCAACCTGTACCGGGCGATTTCCGAGGCCGAGGCCGAGGCAATCCTGGAGGCCGCCTGGGCGGGCGGGGTTCGCACCTATGACACCGCGCCCCTGTATGGTCTTGGCCTGTCCGAGACCCGGCTGAACCGTTTCCTGCGGGGCAAGCCCCGGGACGAGTATGTCCTGTCCACCAAGATCGGTCGCCTGTTCCGCGTCACGACCCCCGACCGTCGCGACGGGTTCGGCAAATGGTTCGACGTGCCCGCGCGAAACGAGGTCTACGACTACGGCTATGACGCTGTGTTCCGGTCGCTCGAATTCTCGCTCGAACGTCTGGGCGTGGACCGGGTCGACATTCTCTATGCCCACGACCTCGACGTGTTCAACCACAAGACCCAGGCGGCGCTCGACGCGCGTCTGGGCGAGTTCATGGAGGGCGGCTATCGCGCCCTGCTGGAACTGCGCGAGCAAGGGGTCATCCGGGCTTTCGGGGCCGGCGTCAACGAATGGCAACCCTGTCAGTGGATGGCGGAACGGGGCGACTTCGACCTTTTCCTTCTGGCGGGCCGCTACACGCTGCTGGAACAGGAGGCGCTGGAAACCTTCCTGCCGCTCTGCAGGGTGCGCGGCATCGGCATCGTCGTGGGAGGGCCCTACAATTCGGGGATCCTGGCCACCGGCCCCCGCCCCGGCGCCTTCTACAACTATGATCCCGCGCCGCCCGAGATCCTGGACCGGGTCGCGCGTATCGAGACGGTCTGCAAGGCGCACGGGGTGCGCATGGTCGATGCTGCCTTCCGCTTTCCGCTGTGTCATCCCGCCGTGGTCTCGGTCATCCCGGGCGGGCAGGGGGTGCGCGAGATGGAGGCAAACCTTGCCGCCGAGCGGGCCGAGATTCCCCCGGCCCTCTGGGCCGATCTCAAGGCCGAGGGGCTGTTGCGCCCCGATGCCCCAACGGAGTGATCATGGTTCAGATCGACGCCCATCAGCATTTCTGGAACCCGGCCCGGGGCGACTACGACTGGATGCCGATGGACAACCCGGTCCTTGCGCGCCCCTATGCGCCAGACGATCTGGCGCCCGAGCTTGAGGCGCAGGGGATCGGGCACACGGTCCTGGTGCAGGCAGCGGCCACCGTGGAGGAAACCGAATACATGTTGGGCATCGCCGACGCGACCCCGCATGTGGCCGCTGTGGTCGGCTGGATCGACTTCGAGAAGCCGGCCGACCTGGCCCATCTGAAGCGCCTCGCGAAGCATCCGAAGTTCGCAGGCGTGCGGCCCATGATCCAGGACATTCCCGACGATGACTGGATGCTGCGGGACGACGTGCAATGGGCGTTCCGGGCGGTTTGCGACCTGGGGCTGACCTTCGACGCCCTTGGCTTTCCCCGGCATCTGACGAACTTTCACACCATCCTGACGCGCTACCCCGACATGCGCGTGGTGGTGGATCACTGCATGAAGCCGCAGATCCGCGACCATTCGGACACGGCCTTTCGCAGTTGGGCGGACGGCATCTCGCGCCTCGCCGACACGGGGGCCTGTTGCAAGTTTTCCGCGCTGGTGACCGAAGCCAACCCCGATTGGGCTGTCGCCGACCTGAAGCCCTATGCGGACCATGTCTTTCGCGCCTTCGGGGCCGAGCGTGTCATGTGGGGTTCGGACTGGCCGGTGGTGCGCCTGCGCTGCGAATATGCCGACTGGCGCGCGGCGGCGGCGGCGCTGACGGAGGGAATGACCGAGGCCGAGCGGGCGCGCATCTACGGCGGAACGGCGGCAGAGTTCTACCGCCTTGCCGTGTGACACTGACCGTCAGGGGCGCCCCTGCGTCACGAGCACGTGTCATCTGACCCTCGGAATGGGCGGCCCCACCGTTCCCGGGTTTGGCGAAATCGACAGGCGCGGGCCGGTTAGCAGGGCTAAATGAAAAGCCTGACCTTCGACGCCAGGAGGGCAGCAGTCCCGAAGCTCGGAGATTCCGTCGGGCTGCCTGCAGTCTCAGATGAATAGCTTAACCGGCGCCATCATGTAGTTGATCCCAGTGGGGATGGTGTCATTGAGTCTCGCTGCCGGGAATTGGCCGGGCAAGATCTCCACCCTTCTCGCATCGAACTTTGCGTCGAGGCCCGCACTGATATGGGCAAAGTTGCTCGCCGTTATTTTGGTGGTCGCACCCTTGACGTCGATGGTTCCAGCCTTCAGCTTCATGTCAAAAATCGCGTCGACTTCAATGGTCGGCGCAGTCATCCGCGCAGTTTGCGAGGCGACGACATTCACGTTGCCCGCTGAAATCGTCACTGTTCCCTGCTGCCCGGTGCCTTCAATCGAGATGACGGACAGGAACTTGTCAACCAGGGCCTTGGCCGCTTCAAGCTCGCGCGTCGTCCGGTCCAGAGCGGTGTTGAGTTTGCGGATTTCGTTTTCGAGCATCCGAAACTTCTCGTCGGTCGAGCCGCCAGCGGGCATCGGGGCGTAGTTCTGTCCCCCGGCAGGGTTGGTGAGCGTGTCGCCCTTCTGCGTCGACGTCGTGCCGGTGCCGTGCAGTGCGCGCTCGGCCATCAACGGGTTCAAAGCTACTCGTTGCTCGGGGGCACGTTCGGTCCGCGCGGCGGTTTCGTCGACGATGATTGGTTCTTTGCTCATTCAAGGGTCCCCCTTCCCGTCACTCGCCACAAGGCCGATCACCGACCAAAAGGATTGCTTGATCGGGACCGCAGATCAAGAAAATCGTCCATGACCCGTCGTGCCGAGGTCTTGTTGCGAGGCAAATGCGGACTGATCGGACAGCAGATCGGTGTGGTCCCGATCCGGTGGTCGGACTGCTTGCCCGAGAGAACGTCCCTTGGTGTTCTGTCGGTGGAACGGCGTCCGGCCTATGCCGTTTTGCCTCAGGAACCCGCGAGGAACCGCTGCACGGCTGTCTCGGTGACATCTGCACGCCTGTCGGGATGGGTGGCCACGGCCAAGGCCGCCGCACCCTGGGCAAAGCGCAGCGCCTGTTGAAGTGCCGCGCCCTGCGCGAGCATTGCCGCCAGAGCCCCGGTAAAGGTGTCCCCCGCCCCATGCGTTGATGCAACCGCCACGCGCGGGGCCTCCATCCGCATTATCCCATCGTCCGAGGCCGCCACCAGGCCGTCCCCGCCCAACGTCACGATAACCGTGCCCGGCCCCTGCGACCGCAGCCGCGTGGCGGCGGCGACTGGATCATCGGTGCCAGCCAGTGCCACGGCCTCGCCCCGGTTCACCACCAGCACGTTCACCCGGGCCATCAGGTCCGGCTGCACGATCCGCGCGGGCGCCGCGTTCAGGATCAGGCGCGCGTCCCCGGCCCTTGCCGCTACCGCCCGGTTCACCCCTTCTGGCACCTCGTTCTGCACCAGCACCGCGCGTGTCCCCGTCGGGACCACCACCAGGTCCCCGTCAATCTGCAGGTTCACGCCAGACACGATCACCGCACCGTAGTCGCCTGCGGCATCGACGATGGCGACGCTCATCCCCGATGCGCCATCCGCGACGACGACGCCCGAGCGGTCTACCCCGGCCGAGTCGAGGGCCGCAAGAATCTGCGCGCCGAACTGGTCCCGCCCGACGCGCCCCGCCATCGCAACCCGCGCGCCCATGCGGGCCGCCGCGACCGCCTGGTTGCCGCCCTTTCCGCCGAAGCGATAGGCAACGGCCCGGCCCACAACCGTCTCGTCGAGCGCGGGCAGGTGTGATGCGTCCACCACCACGTCCAGATGCAGGGCACCGACGACGAGGACCTCAGGCGCCATAGAGCGCCGCCGCCACGATCCGCTGGCTTCGGGTGGCATCCTGCGCCGCGATTGCCGCCTTCAGCGCCTCGTCCCCCGCCAGCCCTTCCGCCACCGCGCGCAACCGGTCGACCAGCCTGATATTCGTCCGCGCCTCCTGAACCGGGTCCAGCCCGGAATGGTCGGGGAAGGTGTCGAAGTAGATTACCCCGTCATAGCCGATACGCTGCAGTTCCACGAACAGCTCCACGGTCTGAACCGGGTGGACCGTCCCCGCCATCAGGCCGTCGTCGCGCTTGCCGTAGCCATCGTTCAGGTGCACGCCCAGCAGGCGCGAATGCCGGGCGATCAGATGCGCCGCGTGGGCCGGCATCTCGTCGGCGTAGAGGACGTGGGCAAAGTCCAGCGTGACCCCCATGTTCGCCCGCCCGACCTCCTTCACTGCCAGAAGGGTGGTCGCCACATCCGGCATCAGTGCGTGGGCACGGGGTTCGTTCGGCTTGTATTCGATGGCGATGTCGACCTCGGGGGCATGGTCGGCAATCTCGGCCAAGGCCGTGACCGTATCGTCCCACATCCGCCCGTAGTCGGCCTGAAAGGAGTAGTCGTATCCGTCCTGCCCCATCCACAGCGTCATCAGCCGCCCTCCCATCGACAGGCCCGCGTCGATCCCCCGTCTGGTCAGGTCGATGGCGGCGCGTCGAATGGCCGGGTCCGGGTTGGTGAAGGCGCCAAGGGCGAATTCGGGCCTCGAATAGTAGCGCATGGCCAACCCGTTCAACGCCATTCCCGCCGTCGTGAGCATCCCGGACAGTGCCCCCGGCGACAGCCCTTCGAAATGGTCGGGGAAGTTCAGGTCCGCGGCATCGACACCGTCGACCTGCTGTGCGGCGGCGATCATGCCCGCAATCCCCGCGCCCGAACGCTTGAACGCGTTCAGCCGCACCGCATAGCGCGGCCGGTTCGGCTTCATCATCCGTCTCCTTCCCGCCCGGTGGCGAACAGTTCGGGATGTTGCTTTTCCAGCGGCGCGAGGAAGGTGATGAGCTGCCCGAGGTGCCGACGCATCGCCTGTCGCGCCGCCTCGGGATCGCGCGCTTCCAGCGCTGCGACGACCGCCCTGTGTTCTTCCAGCGTCTCGGCGACCCGGCCCGGCATCGGCAGCACGAGTTGACGCGCCCGGTTTACATGCACCCAGGCCGTCGCGGCCACATGGGCAAGCCTGTTGAAGCCCGTGAAGGACAGGATCAACTCATGCAGTTCGCCATCGAGTTTGTAGAAGCCGCCATAGTCGGCATCGGCAACAAGCGCCTCCTGCACGCGCAGATTGCGGCGCAGCAGGACAAGCTGGTCCTCGGTGATGATCGGCGCCACGTATTCGACCGCAGCCAGCTCGATCGCCTCGCGCAGGAATGCCCCTTCGCGGATCTCCTGCATCGAATAGCGCGCGACATAGGTTCCCGCCTGCGGCACGACATCGACCAGACCTTCGACAGACAGCCGCGCGATGGCCTCTGCCACCGGTGACCGCGATACGCCGAGGGCCGCGCAGATTTCGCCTTTCCGCAAGGCTTCGCCGGGGCGGAACGCCAGGTTCAGGATTGCCTGGCGGAGCGCGAGATAGGTGCGTTGGGACAGCGAACCCGAATAGGCATCGAGCGGGCCCAGTTTTCCGGCAACCGGGTCAGGGTGTTGCAACGGGGCCTGATCTGCCATTTGCATGCTAGAATGCTAGCCGTTGGCCTAGTGCTGTCAAGCGGACCATGTCGTCCCGAGATCGAGCACGAGCGCCCCGGTCGGGCGCGCGACCCCGGTTGCCGTCAGGCGTGACGGAACAATGTGCTGCGCTGCCGTGGTGCAGGGCCATGGGCCTGACTCGCGGGGACGGGACTTGCGGGAAGGGGCGCGAAGGCTGCGTGGTCAGTCTGCGGGCGCGGTAAGCCGGCGATCCAGATGGACATAGCCACCATCGACGAACAGCCATTGCCCGGTGGTGTGGGACGCACGGGTGGACAGCAGGAACAGGACGGTGTCGGCCATCTCTGCTGCCGTCGTCATGCGGCGGCCCAGAGGGATCTGCGCCTCGATCGACGCCCGTGCGGCTGTGGGATCGGCCATCGTGTCCAGCCAGCGGGCATACATCGGCGTGTAGACTTCGGCCGGGATCACCGCGTTCACGCGCACCCCGTGCGGGGCGAGGGCCGCCGCCCATTCGCGCGTGAGGCCGAGTTGCGCGGCCTTTGCCGCGACATAGCCCGAAGTGCCGCCCTGGCCGGTCAGGGCGGTCTTCGACGCCACGTTGACGATGGCGCCCTTCGCAGCGATCAGGGCGTCGCGGCAATGATGCGCCAGCGCATAATAGTGGACAAGGTTGCGGTCCAGCGAGACACGAAACGCCGCAGGGCCGGCATCAAGGCCGACGCTGTCGTTGGTGCCGGCGCAGTTCACAAGCCCGTCGATCCGGCCGTGTCGTGCGAGGATATCCAGCACGGCCTGCCCGCAGGCGTCATCGTCCGAAAGGTCGAGGCGGATGCCATCGTGGTCCGCGCCGGGATCGCGGTCGAGGACAACGGGGCGCGCACCTTCGGCCGCAAGCCCTGCCACGATCGCAGCCCCTATGCCCGAGGCTCCGCCGGTCACGATCACGACTTTGCCGTCAAGTCCAAGGTCCACGGGATCCTGCCATCCGGTTCCGGCCATGCTTGGCCGCGGTTCATGGAGCCTACCCTGTGCGACTGCAAAGACCAGTAGTTTTCCGTCGCCTCCCCGGGGGCGCATGTCGTGATCCTTCAGGAAGCGTCAGGGCGTGCTTGCGACCCTCTGCGGCGCGGTCAGGCGCCTTTCCAGCGACCCAGCAACCAATACCACTGCGCGGGATCGGCAAGTATCCGGGCGGAAAGGCTGTCGTTGAAGGCCTGCATCATGGTGTGCGGGTCCGTATGCGGAATGGGATCCTCGAATTCCACATCGAAGGTATCGCCGCCGGCCCGGCGCGTGCCGTAGGCCGGCACCATGACGAGATCGAATTTCAGCGCAAGCTCTGCCGCGGCGAGCGAAGTCCGCGCAGGACGGCCCAGGAAGGGAATGTTCACGCCCCCCGCGTACTTCTCGTCCAGCAGGATGGCCATGAAGCCCCCCGCGCGCAAATGGCGCACGAGCGCCTTGGTCCCGATCCTGCCGGTCTCGAGGATCGGCTTGCCGCCGGCCTCGATGCCCGCCAGCAGCCGCCGCTGGTAGTGGGGATTGCTCTGCGGCTTGTAGACGGCGCCCGTCTCCATTCCCCGGGATTTCAACACGGCCCGAACCGCTTCCCACTGGCCGAAATGACCCGAGACGATCAGCGCGCCGCGTCCGGCTGCGCGGGCCTCGTCCAGCGCCATCAGGCCCGGGCCGGATGCCATGAAACGGTCTTGCAGGGCCTGGAATTCTGCGCAGTGGTAGATCTCGAAGAGGGTCTGCCCCATGTGCCGGCCCATGTCGCGCCCCAGGCGCGCGCGTTCGCGCCGCGGCATGTCCGGAAAGACCTGCATCACCTCGCGGTCGAAACGCCATCTGGCGGGCGGAAACCAGCGCAGGACATGGCCGATGGCCGTCCCCAGGGCGCGCGACCTCGTCTCGAAGCGACGCCAGCGCGACACGGTCAGCGCGGACAGCAACGGTATGTATCTCAGCTGGTTCCATGTGAACCTGATGGGGCGCGACAGCATCGTGCGTTCATGGCCAGTCGGACAGGGATTGCCAAGGCGAAAGCGGCGCGGATGCCGACGAATGCCGGGGCTTGCAGCCCGCGGTTTCCATCGCCGTTACGATCTGCGGCCAGTGCATCCCCGGCTTGCTCAGCGCAGGGCGAGCGTCGCACTGCAGGGGCGGGGCGATCGGGAAGGCGCGATCAGGCCGATGCGCACCGTCCGAGGGGGGCGCCGCGGCGCGGGCGAGCAATTGAAAGGGGGCACTGGTTGGTATAATGAGTATTCCAATTAGCGGCGACTGGGGGACTGATGAGCGAGAGATTCGAGGCGGACTACGAGATCGAAACCGCGCTGGACCCCCGCAGGGCTGCCGAGATCATGGCTGGCGAGCAGTCGTCCGGCACGTTCCTCCGGTTGCCGGGCGAAACCGACGAACTGAAGGAACGCTCGGCTGCGAGGGTCGAGCATCTCGAGGAGATCGAGGCGCTCTCCGCCCCCTCGCTGCCGGGCGCGGCAGGTGATCGCGGGCAGGGCTGGCGGCGTGCGCGCGTCACGCTGTCCTGGCCGCTCGACACCATCGGGCCGTCGCTGCCCAACCTGATGTCCACCGTCGCGGGCAACCTGTTCGAACTTGGCGCCTTTTCCGGGTTGCGCCTGTCCGACATCCGCCTGCCGTGGGCCTTTGCCGCCGCGCATCCCGGCCCCCGTTTCGGGGTTGCCGGAACGCGGCGGCTGTCGGGTGTCGCCGAAGGCCCGCTGATCGGCACCATCGTGAAGCCAAGCGTCGGGCTTTCTCCCGAGGCGACGGCCGACCTTGTCGCGACCCTGGCCGTGGCTGGCATCGACTTTGTCAAGGATGACGAATTGCAGGCCGACGGCCCGGCCTGTCCGTTCGAGGACCGCGCGCGCGCCGTGATGCGCGTGATCAACGACCATGCGGACCGGACCGGCAAGAAGGTGATGTTCGCCTTCAACCTGACGGGCGAGGTCGACGAGATGCGCCGCCGTCACGACCTGATCCGGGATCTCGGCGGGACCTGCGTGATGGTGAACCTGAACTCGGTCGGCGTGACCGGCTTCCTGGCCCTGTCGCGCCACGCCGCGTTGCCGATCCACGCCCACCGCAACGGCTGGGGCTATCTGTCGCGCCACCCGTCGCTGGGCTGGTCCTACACCGCGTGGTCCAAGATCTGGCGGCTGGCGGGTGCCGACCACATGCACGTGAACGGTCTGTCGAACAAGTTCTGCGAAGACGATGACAGCGTGATGGTCTCGGCCAGGGCACAGCTAGCGCCGATGTGGGCGGACATGCCCTGCACGGCGATGCCGGTGTTTTCGTCGGCGCAGACCGTCCTTCAGCCACCCGAGACTTACCGGCGTTTGGGCACGGCGGACCTGATCTATGCGGCGGGTGGGGGGATCATGGGGCACCCGGACGGCCCCGCCGCAGGCGTCGAGAGCCTGCGCGAGGCCTGGGGGGCCGCGATGGCGGGCGAAGACCTGGATGCGCGGGCGTCCACCCGACCGGCGTTGGCCCGCGCGCTGGCACAGGCGCGCGGCTAGCCATGGGCACGCCGCTGCCCGAGGGACTGCTCGTCGCGGCCTATGGCGACGATTTCACAGGGTCGGCCGGGGTGATGGAGGTCATGGCCTTCGCGGGCCTGCCTGCGGCCCTGTTCCTGGACCTGCCGACCGACGCGCAACTGGCCCGCTTTCCCGGCCTGCGGGCGCTGGTCGTGGCGGGCACTGCCCGGTCCCACGGGCCCGACTGGATGGAGGCAAATCTGCCGCGCCTGTTCGACGGCCTTGCCCGGACCGGCGCGCCGCTGGTGCACTACAAGGTCTGCTCCACGCTCGATTCCGCGCCGGATGTCGGGTCAATCGGGCGGGCGGTCGACATTGCGCTGCGCCAGTTCGCGGCGCCCTGGGTGCCGGTCCTTCTGGCTGCACCGGCGATCCGGCGCTACCAGTGTTTCGGCCATCTCTTCGCCGCCGCCCCGGGCGGTGTCTTCCGGCTGGACCGGCACCCGGTAATGGCCCGCCACCCCGTCACGCCCATGGCGGAATCCGATGTCGCCCGGCACCTCGCGCGGCAGACGGACGTGCCGATCGGCACACTGAACCTGGAAGCGTTGCGAGATAGGGCAACCGTCCGCGCCCGGCTTGCCGAGGTGCGCGCGGAGGGCGCCCGGCTTGTCTGCCTCGACACGGTGGGGGAGGACGACCTTGCCCGCTGTGGCGCGCTGATCTGGGAGGCGCGGGGACCGGGGGCGTTCTGCGTCGGGTCGCAGGGGATCGAATACGCCCTGATCGCCCACTGGCGGCAGACGGGTGCGATCCCGACGGTCGAAGAACCGGGGGGCATTGGCCGCGCGTCCGGAATGATCACCGTGTCGGGCTCGGTCTCGCCCGTTACCGCGGCGCAGATCGACTGGGCGCTGGCCCACGGGTTCAACGGCATCGCCCTGGACCCCGCGACCCTTGTCACCGACGACACGGTCGCTGCCGAGGATGCTGCGGTCGCCGCCTGTTGTGCGGCGCTGTCCGATGGCCGTGATCCGCTGGTTCACACCGCCCGCGGCCCTGACGATCCGCTTGTCGCCCGGCTGATGGAAGCCCGGACGCGGGCCGGGATCGACGCGGAGACTGCCAACCAGCGGATCGGTGCAGCACTGGGCCGCGTCCTTGCCCGCGTGCTGCGCGAAACCGGGGTGCGGCGCGCGGTCATTTCGGGGGGCGACACGTCGGGGCATGCCGGCCGCCAGCTTGGCCTGTTCGCGCTGACCGCGCTTGCCCCGACCATCCCCGGTGCGGCGATCTTCCGCGCGTGGAGCGACGATCCCGCCTTCGACGGGTTGGAACTGGCGCTGAAGGGCGGGCAGATGGGCGGCGAGGATTACTTCGGGCGGGTGCGCGACGGAGGCGGTTAGACGGGGGGGCGGCTGTGCGTCAGTCCCCGGTCTGGTGCCGGGCATAGAGCTTGTTGGCCCGCAGGATGTGGTCGCGCATGGCGCTTTCGGCGGCGTCGGCATCCCCGGCCGCAATGGCCTCGAGGATCTGGGCGTGCTCGGTCAGTGTCAGCTTTTCCGTCCCCGGCAGGCGCACAAGCTGCGAGTAGAATTCCCCGAGCCAGCCCATCATCGCCTCGCTGAGGCCCGGGAAGATCGAGTTGCCGGTGATGGCGGCAATCTCGCGGTGGAACAGCATGTCGTGGTGGAAGAAACGGCCAAGGTCCGACAGCGAGGCGTGGTGGTCGTCCAGCCGCTGCCGCAGGCGCGCCACATCCGCCGGCGTCGCCCGCTCGGCCGCAAGCCGCACCATCTGGACTTCGAACAGAAGCCGCGCCTCCTTGAGGTCGCGCAGACTGTCGGGAGAGGTGCGCAGGATGCCGCTGGTCGTCAGGGCGATGGACTCGAACAGGTTGGCGAAGCTCGGTTGCGCCACACGGGCGCGCTCGCCATGGGCGATGCTGATCAGGCCAAGCTGCGCCATGTTCTGCAGCGCCTCGCGCACTGCCGGGCGGCCGACCCCGTAGCGCTCCATCAGTTCCCTTTCGGACGGAAGCTGGTCGCCCACAACAAGGGCGTCATCGCGGATCATGCCGAGGAGGCGGTCCATCACCTCCTGGTAGAGCTTACGGCGCTGGATCGGCTCGGCTGCGGAATGGCTCATCAATCTTGTCCCGGAACGGCCTGCGTTGGACACAACGCGCGTTTCACTCTGAAGGATGCACCGCCATTTTGAACCGGTGGTAATGGCGGGGCGGCATCAGATCAAGCTGACCGCCGAATGAACGGATCGCAATACGCGGCGTCGGGGCGTTTTTCAGCAGCCCGGCCGGGGCGTTTCGACCGTAACGGGGTGCAATCACGCCTGGCCCTCCGGGTGGCAGATGTCGCGCACGGATTGCAGCACCGCCTCGGGCGCGAACACGCGATCGAGCCAGTCCTCGCGAAAGATCTGCGGCCGCGCCTGGGCGATCGCGTGCAGGGCCCCGTCCGAGAACTTGCCTTCCGGGAAGATGCCGAAGGCGATGGCGAGTTCGATGTTCAGGTGGCCCAGGATGAAGTCATGCGCGGCCTGTTCGGGCACACCGCGCCGCACCGCCTCGTCGGTCGCCTCGCGCAGGGCCAGTGCCAGGGTCGCGCCGACGGTTTCCGACAGCGCCGGTTCCAGGATCGCGATCTGTTCGACGGTGCAGCGGTGCGCGCGCATCACCGGCGCATAGATCGCGCGGGCCACTTCCTCGCAAAGGGCGTAGTGGTCTTCCGGGCCCTGCATCAGGGCGCAGACGATGTGCTGCTTGGCCTTCACGCCGCCGAAATAGTCCAGCCGGGCCGCGTTGTCTTCGTCGTTGAAGATGGGCGGGTGGCAGGGGTGCGTGACGAAGTAGGTGACATCGGCGCGATGTGGCATCTCGCCGGCATGGGGGGCGGCGGCATCCAGCACGATCACCGCGGTGCCGGGGTCCAGCGTCGGGACGATCTCGTGCGTGACCTTTCCGATGGCGCGGTCGGGCACGGCCAGCACCACCACGGCGGCGCGGGACAGGGCCTGCCCGGGTTCGATACAGTCCATGCCGGTCGCGGCCTTCAGCCGGGTGCGCCCTGCCTCGGTTACCTCGACGGGCGCGACGTCGAAGCGCGTGCCCTTGAGGTTCGTGGCCAGCCGGACACCCATCTTGCCGCCAGCACCCATCAGCGCGATCTTCGTCATCGTCCTCTCCCTTCGGGGCCATGGCGGCCCGTATCTGTCCGACCTAGCGTTTCGCCCCCGCGGCCACGAAGGCGGCCATGTCCACGGTTTCCCCGCGGTCGGCCGATCGATAGGCGGCCAGCGCCAGGGCGAGGGTGTTCAGGTTGTGCGCGCCCGATGGCTGCGGGTCGGCCCGTCCGTCCAGGACCTGGGCCACATGCGCCTCGAAGGCGGCGACGGAATCCTGCGCCAGGTGCCAGGGCCGCGCGCCCCAGGCGGGAACCGGGGGATCGACATCCTCTTCCACCAGACTGCCGCCGGTGTGGCGGCGCAGGCGGTTGCCGGGGACAAGCTCGAGGCTGCCCCGGTCGCCCTCGATCTGCGCCAGCGTCTCGGGAAAGCGTACTTCGCCGAAGTGGCTGTCGAAGCTGCATTCGATGCTGCTGACGGCACCGCTGTGGTGGGTCAGAAGGGCGACGAAGGCATCCTCGCCCCGGATGCGGGGGTTCTGCCTCTGGGTGACGCAGGCGACCGTGCGCACATCGCCCATCAGGAAGCGCGCCACGTCGAACAGGTGCAGCCCCACGTCCATGATCGCGAAATCCTCGATCTCGGCCAGGTAGGGCTGGTTGGCGTAGACGTCGTAGTCATGGCGGAAGGACAGCCGCAGGAAACGCGGTGTGCCAATGTCGCCGTCCTGTATCCGGGCCTGAAGGCGCTGGTAGGGCAATTGCCAGCGGAAGTTCTCGTGCACGATCAGCGGGCGGCCTGCCACTTCGGCGGCCCGGACCATGGCCAGTCCGTCGGCATAGGTTTCGGCAAAGGGCTTCTGGCAGATCGTCAGCGCCCCGTGGGCGAGGCACAGTTCCACCAGCGGTCGATGCGTCTCGACCGTGGTGGCGACGTCGGCGAAATCGGGCCGCACCGTCGCCAGCATCTCGGCCGCGTCGGTGAAGCCTCGTGCCACGCCGAAGTCCCGCTGGTAGGCCGCGACCTTTGCAGGGTCGCGGTCGCAGACGGCCACGATTTCGACCTCGGGGATGCCCGCCCAGGCGTGCATGTGATTGCGCGCGAAGAAGCCGCAGCCGATGAGAACGCCACGGTGGGTCATGCGGGTGGGCTCCGAAGGATGGCGGCGGTCATGGGGGCAAGCGTCAGGGGCGCGGCGGGGCCGGGCGCGTCGATCCAGTCGGGCGGCGCGCGGTCGGGGATCAGCACCGCGGGGGTGTCCAGCCTGGCGTCCGACGGGCCGAGGTTGGCCGCGATCCCTGCAACCCCGCGCCGTCCCGAACCGCGCAGGACAACAAGACCCGATGCGGGGCCACCCTCGGCCGTCACCTGCCCCCCGGCAAGGGCCGCCAGCGCCGCGACGGCGTGCCAGATCGGCCAGGGCCCATCCGCATCGGACATGCCCAGCGGGCCGGCCGTCATCGCGGGCGCGAAGGACGCCACGCCGCCACGCGCGCAGGCTGCAGCAACAGCGACGGCGAAGGCCGCGGCAAAGGCCGTGCGCTGGCGCGGGTCTTCCATCACCATGGGCAGGTGCTGCCCATCCGGGTTCGGGACCACGCCCGCGCCGTAGGGGTTCGACCGCATCCCGATGGACATCAGGCCCAGCCGCAAGGGCAGGTCGCCTGACAGCGCGCGCGCGCTGGCGATGACCTGCGGGATCGCCTCCAGCGTCTCGATCACCGACAGGTCATCGGCGGCGTGGACGATGGCTGTGGTGCCGAAGGTGGCGAAATCGATCCGGGCGGGGTCGGGCGGGCAGCGGTTGAATTCGGTGAAGTTCGTCAGCATTCCGCCCCCGGCCTGTGCGCCCGGGAAGGCGGCGCGGACCAGCGGCAGAAGGTCCATGGGGGTGGGGCCGTCGGGCCAGGGGCCTTCGGGTTGATGGCTGGCCAGGTAGCCTGCCGGCAGCGCCACCACGCGCGCAACCTCGCGCCCCGCAAGCGCCGTCTGCGCCGCGTGCAGGTCGGCGGCGGCGTCCGGCCCGGTGGCAAGTTCCAGCGTCACCGGACAGGCCGGCAATGCGTCCACCCCGGCATCGCCCCCGCACAGACGCAACAGCACACCCTGCAGCGCGAGCGCGGAAAGCCGGGGGTCAGGCGACCCCGTAAGTGGGGCTTCGTGCGCGAGGCAGATCGCGGGCCCGCTACCCGCCGCAACCTTGCCGCTATTCCCAATCGTGTCCACAGGCGCCGTCGCTTGGGTCAGCGTGACGGTGATCCGCTGCCGGACCTCGTGCCCTTCGCGCAGGTCATAGGGACGCGGAAGCGCCAGCGGGCGGCAGTAGGTCTTGAACGAGGCATCGGTCCAGTTGCGCTGGTCTTCCATCTCGAAGACCTCGCCGTCGAAGGCGATGGCAACGTCCACACCTCCGACCCGGTGCGACAACGCGGCAATGTCCATGACCGGCTGGCCGGGAGAAATGAACGAGGGGAAGCGCAGGTTCGCGTCGGCCCCGCCTGCGTGGCGCACGGCAAGCGGTTCCCCGGCCACGCCGTCGAGCGGGTGCAGGACGATGAAGCCTGCCCGGTTCACCGTGATGCGGCGGGTTGCGGCAAGGACCAGGTCGGCAACCAGGCGGACACCGGATGCCATCGGCATCACCGTCGCTTCGAACTGGCCTGTCATGGCCCCGTCGGCGGTCTGAAATCGCCGCAGGAAGCGGTCTGCGCCCTGGGTGATGGTCTGGGCTATGGTGCGGGTGGGAAGGGTTCCCCAGTCCGCGTCACGGATCGGATAGTCGATCCGTCGAACGACCTCGCGTCCCGCAAAGCTCAGGCGGCGGAGCGCCCCGTCCTCGACGATCGCGGTGAGTCCATAGGCCTCGAGGCCTGCGGCTTTTCCGTCTTCGTCGGCCACTCCCATATCCCCTTCTATTGATATGCTCAGTATACCATCAACCGTCTTCCGATCAAGGAGCGACTGACGTCTCAGGCGGATACCGTCGAGGCCCTGACACCGCGACGTGCCGTCCCCCGGGCGGCGAGGGCCAGCACGAGGATCACCACCGCGCCCTGCAGCAGATCCTGCATTCCGCGCGGCATGCTGAGGATCTGCATGATCGTGACCATCAGGATCAGCAGGATCGCCGCGAACCAGGTGCCCAGCGCCGTTGCATTCCCGCCCGCGATCAGCGTGCCGCCCAGCACCACCGCCGCCACCGATTGCAGCAGATACGGCTGCCCGATTTCAAGAAACGCGCCGCCGACATAGGCCCCGAGCACCAGCCCGGTCAGCGACGCAAGCACGCTGCTGGCGATGAAGGCGGCTGCCAGAACGACGTTCACCCGCACCCCCGCCAGCCGCGCCGCCGCGCGGTTCTGGCCGATGGCCGACAGGCGGCGCCCGTAGACCGTGTGCCGCAGGATCAGGGCCACGGCCACCACCAGCACCAGCGTGACAAGGGCGAAGACAGGCACCCCGCCCAGCTTGCCCGAGGCCAACCAGCGCAACCCGGGCGCAACGGCGCGCGGTCCGAAATTCGTGGCATTCGTCATCAGGGCGGCCGAGGCGAGGATGTATCCCGTGGCCAGGGTCGCGATGATCGCGGGGATGCGCAACCAGATCACCAGCGCCGCATTGACCAGCCCCACGCCCAGGCCAAGCCCGAGGGCGGCCAGCACGCCGAGCCAGATCAGCCCGTCCTGCCCCTTGACGACCACCAGCGCCAGGAACGCGCTTAGCGTCAGCACGCCGGGGATCGACAGGTCGATGTTGCCCCGACCGGTGGTCACGACAAGCATCTGCCCCAGGGCCACGCAGGTCAGGAACGAGGCCGACAGGATGATGCCCGACAGGCTGGACAGGCTCCACCGGCCGGACACGGTCGACAGGATCACCCACAGGATCGCCACCGCCAGCGCCGCCCAGATCCAGCGGTTGGCCTGCGCGAAATCGCCCAGGGCCTTCATCGGGCATCCTCCGCCGGGGCGGTCAGCGCGCGCAGACCCAGGATTGCCAGCAGCAGCAGGCCTTGCGTCGCGGGGTTCAGGTTGGACGGGATGCTGAGCATCCCCAGAAGTGCCCCGATCAGCGTCAGCACCGCCGCGCCCACCACCGCGCCGGCGGGCGAGATCACCCCGCCGATCAGGGCCGCGCCCCCCATGACCACGGCGGCCACAGACATCAGCGTGTAGGAGGTGCCCGAATTGATGTCCGAGGCCGAGTTCGTCGCGGTCAGGACCAGCCCGGCCATGGCCAGAAAGCTGCCCGCGATGGCGTAGCGCAGGATGGCGCAGCGCACCGGCGACCAGCCGCTTTGCCGCATCGACTGCGGATTGTTGCCGAACCCGCGCAGCACGACACCCAGTGGCGTGCGGTTGATCCAGATGGCGACGATGGCGGCGATGCAGATCAGGACGACGGCCGTGGGGATGCCGGGGATGCGCCAGCGGACCAGCGCCTGTGTCCAGGCGGCGGCGGACCCGCCCGGCGTGGGCTGGATCGAGAAGCCGATGCCGAGCCAGATGAACGACGCGCCCAGCGTGACGACGATGGCCGGGATCTGGCGCCACTGGATCAGCGCGCCGATGCTGGCATAGGCCAGCAACGCTGCTGCAATGACTGCCAGCCCCAGGGCCGTGTTGCCCGGCAACACGGTTGCCGCCAGCACCGACACCAGCGCCGCGAAGGCCCCGGCGCCCAGGTCGATCTCGGACCCGCCGATGATGAACATCTGCGCCAGCGCGATCAGCACCAGCGCCACGGCGGGGCGCAACAATAGCTCCAGCCCGAAGGCGCTTGCCGTGATCGGGTTGGCGTTGAACATCAGTCCCAGCACGAGGACGAGGCTGAGATAGGGCAGCGCGGCGACAGCCAGGCGTGCCAGCCCGCGCCCCGCGCCATCGGCCCCTGACGAAGCGGCCACCGGCGCTTGAAACGCGGCTTCCAGCACCGCGGGGGGCGTGATCGCGTCGCCCGAAAGGTCGGACACGATACGCCCGCCGGCAAAGACCAGCGCCCGGTGGGCGTGGTCCAGTTCGGCATCCTCGGTGGTGTGCCAGACGATGGCCCGGCCGCTGGCTGACAGATCGTGCAGGAGGCGATAGAAATCCTGCTTGGTCGCGATATCGACACCGCGCGTGGGATCGTCGAGCAGGATGATCGGCGCATCTCCCACCAGCGCGCGGGCCACCAGTGCCTTCTGCTGGTTGCCGCCGCTGAGTTCCCCGATGGGCGAGGTCAGGCGGGCGGGATCGAGGCGCAACTGTTCGGCAGGACCGCGGGCAGCTGCATCTTCGGCCGTGCGGCTGATGCGTGACAGGGGCGCGCGTCCTTCCCACCGGCCGATGGCGATGTTCGACAGCACGTCCCACAGCGGGAACACCCCTTCCTTCTGCCGGTCCCCCGCGACGAAGGCCACGCGGCCCTGCCGCGCGGTGCCGCCGCTGCCGCGGTACAGGGCCTGCAGGAACGCCTGCTGGCCGCTGCCTTCGAGCCCGCCCAGCACGACGATCTCGCCCGCGTGCAGGTCGAGCGGCGTGTCGGACCAGGGTGTGCCCACCCGGACCAGGGATGCGCCCCGCGCCGCCAGGGCCGCGGCCGTCGCCCGGCCCTCGCGCGCCGCCTCGTCGCGCCCGCCCATCAGGTCGATCAGGTGCGCGACCGAGGTCTCGTCTGCCCGGCCGCGCCATACCAGCCGACCGTTGCGGAGCAGCGCCACGCTTTGCGCGATCTCGACGATCTCCTTCAGCTTGTGGCTGATGAAGATGAAGGCCAGACCTTCCGCGGCGCGGGCGTGGACGAAGTCGACCAGCTGCGCCGCGCGCCGCGCCGACAGCGACGAGGTGGGTTCGTCCAGGATGATAAGCCGCACGCCCGGCGTGGCGACGGCCCGCGCGATCTCGACCATCTGGCGCTCGCCCAGGGTCAGCGCGCCCACTTCGGCATCGGGCGAGATGCCGTGGCCCGGAAAGACAGCCTCCAGCGCCGTGCGGGCGCGGGTGCGATAGGGCCCCCGCCATCCGGGCAGGGGCCGCGCGGCGTTCGGGGCCTCGATGAAGAAATTCTCGGCCACGGTCAGGTTGGTGCAAAGCGACAGTTCCTGATGCACCATCCGGATGCCGTGCGCCTGTGCAGCTGTCGCATCGTGCGCGCCCTGACGGGGGCCGCCTTCCAGCAGGATCTGGCCGTCGCTTGCCGGCACCATCCCGCAGAGGATCTTCATCAGCGTCGACTTGCCGGCCCCGTTGCCGCCAACCAGCCCGATGACTTCGCCCGCGCGAATGTCCAGGTCGATACCGTCGTTGGCGAGGGTCGCACCATAGTGCTTGCTGATGCCGCGCAGGGCGACCAGCGGCGCCGGGTCGGGCCGGTGCGAGGCGGCAAGGTCCATGGGCAAGTGTATCCTGGGCACCCGGAAGCGGTCGAGGGCGTGGAGTGGCACGCGGCGGGATCGGGTCGCGAGGGGACCAGGGCGCGGGGGCGGTTGGCTTGCCCGCGCCCTGATCAAGTTGCCTGGGTCAGTTGGACAGCAGGTTCTCCTGCACCCATTCCAGCGAGTAGCTGGGGCTGATGATCATTCCCGAGGGCAGGTCGGCATAGTCCTGCAGGTTCGCTGCATCCACCGTTGCCACCGGCATGATCATCTCGCGCGGGGCTTCCGCGCCTTGCAGCATCGATGCGGCCAGCCACAGAACCGCCCCTCCGATGCCCGGTGTCGTGTTCATGGACACCGTCTGGTAGCCCGAGCGCGCGTTCTCCTCGGCCCACCATTTCACGAAGTCGGTGCCGCCGCCGCCCTCGATCACCGGCATCTTTTCGGCGTACGGGCCGCCGAACTGGATGAAGGCCTGCGCGATGCCCACGTCGTCGCTGCCGCCCTGGGCCAGCACCACGTCGACCTGCGGCAGGCTGGGCAGCACGTTGGCGATGCCGCTTTGCGCGACCGCGGCGGTGGCCTGCCCGTAGACCTCGGCCACGACGTTGACGCCTGGAAATTCGGAAAGAACCTCCATCTGCGCGGCATACATCGCGGCATCGGGCGCCGACCCTGCGACCCCGCGCACGACGATGGCATTGCCCTCGCCGCCGATCAGGTCGAGCACGGCGCGCGCCTGTGCCTTCTTGTAGCCGTCGAAGTCGAAGTTGAGCTGGTAGTTGCACGGTGCCGAGGCGACCGAGTCAAAGCTGATGACGGTGATGCCCACCGCGCAGGCTTCTTCGATCACGCCGTTCAGTGCGGTCTCGGAGGCGGCGTTGATGGCGATCACGTCCACGCCACGCAGGATCAGTTCGGCCATGTGGGCCTGCTGCTGCACGACCGACCCGTCGCCGTTCATGACGATGTAGTCGCCGATCAGCCCCTGTTCCTTGGCTTCGGTCGCCGCGTCCTCGAATGCGGTGACCATTTGCTGTCGCCAGGTGTTGCCGAAGAACGAGTTCGAAAGCGCGACCACCGGTCCGTCCTGCGCCCATGCCGGCGCTCCACCGGCCAGAACAAGTGTGATGGCGGCGATTCCCGTGATTCTTCCAATCATTCCCGTGTCTCCTCCCTTGATGCTGCGTCTCTTGGCAGACTTCACACATGATCAGGTTATCATACCAGTTGTGACTTGGGAACAATGTTTGCGGGGATGGGGCGCGGTGTTGGTCCTGATGCGGTGGCCCAGCGGGTGGCAGAACGCTGTGCTGAAGGCTGTCCATCGCAGCCCGCTTGGCTGTGTCCAGGTGTTCGAGCCATCAGGGGAACGGGACGCCGCTGGTCAACGCATGGGCGGCCGATGCCGTTTCGTGCGGCTGCGAGAGCATCGCATGCCCGCGTGATCTGCTCTCAGCCCGCTATCGACAGTCCCACTCCGCCGGCCGCTGCCACGATGACCACCGCCCAGGGCGGGGCCTTCCAGGCCATCAGCAGGATGAAACAGGCAAGGGCCAGCGCAAACTCGCGCAGGTCCCTGATGGCGCTGGTGAAGACGGGTGAATACAGCGCGGCGCCGAGGATGCCCACCACAGCGGCATTCGCGCCCTGCATCACGGATTGCGCCGGGGCCATGGCGCGGAACCGGTCCCAGAAGGGCAGAACGCCCACCAGGATCAGGAAGCCGGGCAGGAACACCGCCAGCAGCGCGACAGCGGCCCCCGGCAGGCCATTCGGCTCTGGCCCCAGAACGGCACCAAGATAGGCGGCGAAGGTGAACAGCGGCCCGGGCACTGCCTGCGCTGCCCCATACCCGGCAAGGAACTGATCGGGCGTGACCCAGCCGGGTGGCACCACTTCGGCCTGCAAAAGCGGCAGGACGACGTGCCCCCCGCCGAACACCAGCGCCCCGGCCCGGTAGAAGCTGTCGATGACCGCCAGCGTCTGGCCTTGCCCGGCGACAAGCGGAAGCAGGACAAGCAGCCCGGCGAAGACGGCAAGCGCGGCCACGGCGATTCCGCGCGACACCGGCATCCTGACATGCCCACCGACCGGCGTGCCCGACCCGCGCCCAAGGGCCAGACCGGCAAGCGCGCCCAGCATGATCGCGCCGACCATCCCGAAGGCCCCCGGCAGGAACGCAAGCACAATCACCGCCCCCAGGGCGATTGTCGCGCGCTCGCGGTCGGGGCAGAGCGTCCTTGCCATACCCCAGACGGCTTGCGCGACAATCGCCACTGCGACGATCTTCAGCCCCTGCAGGGCGCCGGTTCCGACGGGACCACCAAGGGACGCCGCCGCCATCGCAAAGACCAGCAGCGCCAGCGCCGAGGGCAGCGTGAAGGCGGTGAAGGCCGCAAGCGCCCCCAGCCAGCCCGCGCGCATCATCCCCAGCGCAAACCCGACCTGGGACGAGGCCGGACCGGGCAGGAACTGGCACAGCGCCACCAGATCGGCATAGGCGGAATCGGTCAGCCACTTGCGGCGCGTGACCAGTTCGTCGCGAAAATAGCCCAGATGCGCGATCGGGCCGCCGAACGAGGTCAGCCCGAGCTTGAGGAAGGCCGCAAGGACCTCGCCCGGGGTTCCTTCCGGCCGCCGGTCCTTGGGTGCTGTCCTGTCCGCCATGCTGCCCCCGCCGCCCCCCGGAGTTCCGGCAAGCCCGTCATGGCCCGGTCCGGTGCGTGTGGCCCGATGAACCTGTCCGTATCGCTCCGGTCAAGCCCCGCGTTGTCCACGCCGGGCGGGACCGGTCAGAACACGTCGAAGAGGTAGAGCAGGATGATGATCGGGATCGGAATGCCGATCAGCCAGGCAAGTGCGCCCTTCATGGTGCGGTCCCTTCGGTTGTGGTCCGGGGACGGAACGCACGGGGGCAGGGTTGGTTCCGTGCGGGGGCTGCTGGCGGGCATCGGGATGCTGCCCGATCCGGGCAAGCTATCTGCGACGCGCCACACGGAGTGGATCGCCCCCCAACCGTAGGGTGGGCGATCCCGCCCACCGCCCGTGCGGGGTGGATGGGGGGATGGTGGGCAGATTGCCCACCCTACGCCTGCTCATCCAGGTGGTACTCGAACCGCATGGGGAAGTGTGGGGCAAACGATGCACTCGCTACCGATCTGCCACCCCCTCACCGCGCGAACTTCTTGAACCGGATCCGCTTCGGCTCCACCGCATCCGCGCCCAGCCTGCGCTTCTTGTCTTCCTCATACGCCTCGAAGTTGCCCTCGAACCACTCCACATGGGCGTCGCCTTCGAAGGCCAGGATGTGGGTGCACAGGCGGTCGAGGAAGAAGCGGTCGTGGCTGATGATGATGGCGCAGCCGGCGAAATCCTCGATCGCGTCTTCAAGCGCGGACAGGGTTTCCACGTCCAGGTCGTTCGTCGGTTCGTCAAGCAGCAGCACGTTGCCGCCGGATTTCAGCAGCTTGGCCATGTGCACGCGGTTGCGTTCGCCCCCGGACAGCAGGCCCACCTTCTTCTGCTGGTCCGGCCCCTTGAAGTTGAACGCCCCGCAATACGCGCGGCTGTTGATCGTGGCGTCACCCAGCACGATCAGTTCGGCGCCGCCCGAGATTTCCTCCCACACGTTCTTCTGCGGGTCGAGCGTATCGCGCGACTGGTCGACATAGGCCAGTTTCACCGTGTCGCCGAAGGTGACGCTGCCTTCGTCGGGCTGAACCTGGCCGGTCATCATGCGGAACAGCGTCGTCTTGCCGGCGCCGTTCGGGCCGATCACGCCGACGATGGCGCCCGGCGGGATCGAGAAGGTCAGGTCCTCGATCAGCAGGCGGTCGCCCATGGCCTTCTTCAGGCCCTCGACCTCGATCACCTTGGACCCCATGCGCGGGCCGTTCGGGATGACGATCTGGGCGCTGCCCATGCGTTCCTTGACCGACTGGTCGGCGAGTTTCTCGTAGGCGGTGATCCGGGCCTTCTGTTTCGCCTGCCGGGCCTTGGCGCCCTGCCGGATCCAGTTCAGTTCCTTCTCCATCGCCTTCTGGCGCGACTTGTCCTCG
>CAYYOE010000015.1:0-8583 GCA_964473055.1 uncultured Rhodobacterales bacterium
TGGTAGCGGAGGTCCGTTCCGGTCAAATGCCGACAGTTTTCCTGACCAGGGCTTCCATCTGAAATCAATGCATTAAGCTGAAGGTCTCGCGATTGGGCCTCGCCCTTTAGCAGCGCTAGCGCAAGCGCTGGAGTATCGGCTAGGCCGGTTTGCGCAACACGGGATGGGCCTCAGTGCTAACCTGCAAGACGAACGTCTTGGAGAGCGGTCTGTCACGCGGGAACGCAGGTGCAAGACCACCGCGATATGACAGTTTGCTGGAGGCACGCTTGCGCAGCTGATTCTCTTTGAGGCCTAGGAAAGGGGAGCCGACCGTACGACAACCCCGCCAGACGTATCACCTCAAGCTCTTCTCGAAACACTTGAAGATGCTGCGCATTGTCGTTCCTGAAGGCTAGTCAGCCCCATTGCCTCTCATCAGCCCAGGCTCTCCTGACACGACCCTTTGACCGATTACGGATAGTTTTTCATCGGTCATGTAGCCATATCGATTGATCTGAACGGCCCCCTTCGCACCCGTCGCGACCGCATCGAAACGCCGCAACACATCCTCGGTCGGGCCATAACTGTGGGTGACGCCGCAGATACGGGTGCCGGGAGGTACCGCAGCTTGCACTGCCTGCATTTTCGTCACGATATCACAAGTAGCCGCGGTATGTGGCTCGTCGGGTTCCGGGTAGTGAATCCGAGCGGGATCACGCGCGACTTCAGGCGGGGCCAGACGCAGGATGCGAGCGAGCGCCGAGGCGATATCCTCGGGTGTGAAATCGGTCCGGGCTTTCAGAGCGGACAGGTAGTCCGCCTCGATCAGCGGCCAGTGCATCGTGTAGAACTTGATCCCCAACTGATCGGCCACCCCCGAAAGCGCAACGGGATCGAAACCCGTCAATTCGTTCAGCGGCGGGGGAAATCCTTGCAAGAACATGCGGCCCCGCCCGCCGGTCGCTTCGGCTACCGTGTCCTTGAGGAACCGCGCATGGTCTGTGACCAGCGCCCGCCGCAGTGCGAGCAGTTCGGCAAGGGCCGGGCAGGCGGCAAAGAGGCTTTCGCGAAATGCCGCCAGATCCTCTAGCGCCACGCGCGAGCCGCGCAGATGGCCCGAGCCAAGATCGGCCAGGAATTGCAGGACACCTGCCCTGATACCTTCGAAATCGAAGCCGGCAGCCTGGGCGAAGCGGGCGACCGCAGGGTTGAAATCGAAAAACAGCGTCGGGAAGTGATAGACTGGATATTCGGGCCAGTCGAACCGGAAGCCGTCGATCTGCGGATAGGTGCGAGCAAGGTCGGTGACAATGGCTCGGAGATAGGCACGCAGGTCGGTAGAGGCGAGCGAGGCGTTGCGGTCCACCCTTTGCGGGAACGGCTGGCCGTCCGGCAAAAGAGACTCATCCCCGGGATGCGGACCACCGAACTGCACCCGGTAGCAAGGCGGTATAGCCGCCTGGATCTGCATCCAGCTTTCCAGCCCCCGAGCTCTGGCGGCATCCAGAAAGGCGCCGACCTGCCCGCCCTCAGCGTCCGTCAGGGAATCGGGTTCCGGGGGGCGGTAGACCAGCCCGTCATACAGCGCGACATCGGGGCGGAAGCTGGGCGCTGCCGTCATCCAAAGCTCGCGCGCGCCCCAGAGCGGGCGGTCGAGCAGACGCTTCTTGCCGATGCCGCCGTCGATCGGGGGTTCTCGATGGCCTTTGCCTTCGGCCACCCGCGCCGCGACATAGGGCGACGTGGTGACGGAACTTGCCCCCGCCACGTCGATGATTTGGTGCAGGACCGCCTCGATTCCTTCGGACTGGATGTATTCGGGCATCACGGTGATCCCGAGGTCGATGCGGGCGGGGGAGATGGTCATCTTGCGATATTTCCTGTGGAAAAATGCAGGGTGGCGGCGTGCTTCTCTGGGTAGGGCGCGATCCCGAGGCCGGAGGTTGCGACAGGAACCTGCACGCCGCCTGCGTCCAGCCGTGGCGGGGCCTGCCCAGCCAGGGTGTCGAACACCGGGGTTTCGTCGAATTGCACTTCCAGCAAGTCGGACTCCGCGAGGGCCGCGCAGACATGCAGGGACTGGGCGTGGCAGACCGGGCCGCTGGGGCTATGGGGCGAAAACGCGACACCGTGCCGGGTGAATTCTGCCGCAAGGGCCAGCATTTCCGCAGGGCCGCCTGCGTACTTCACATCGGGCATCATCACGTCATAAGTGCCGGCGCGAAGCCAAGGCCGGAAACCATCGCGCCGGATTTCGGTCTCCAGCCCGGCAAGGCGCATGCCCCTTGCGTTTGCGCGATGGCGCAGAGCGGTGATGTCGGCAAGCGCGTCGACGGTTTCGGCAATCGGACATTCGATCCAGTAAAGCGCCAGATCAGCGCAGGCGTCGATCATCTCCTCTGCGCCTTGCCGGTCAAAGCGCCAGTGGCAATCGGCCATAAGCCGCGTCTCCGGGGCCAATGCGGCGCGGATCGCGGCAAGGCGGTGCAGGCCGGGCTGCATCGCCGCGCGCATCTCGGCCCGCGTCTGGCCGGGCCGCACCTCGTCGAACGGAGCGATCTTGAAGGCGGTGTGGCCCGCCTGAATTGCCTCGCGCAGGCTGGCGACCATGCCTTCGGCGCTGCGGTCGCGGGTGCGGCGGTTGAAATTGGCGTACAGGCCGATCCGGTCGCGCCGCTGCCCGCCCAAGCGGGTGGCAAGGCTGCACCTCGCCCGCCTTGCGGCAACATCCCAGAGCGCCTGTTCTACCGCCGAGGAAAGCGCCGCCTGCGGCAGGGTGCCATAGGGCAGACCTTGGGCAGCCTCCTGCGGGCTGTCCGCTGCGCGGCCAGGCAGGGTTGCCAGCAAAGCCGGTGCGAGGGTTTCCAGGGCCGCCGCCTGCCCTTCCAGCGTCGCCTCACCCCAGCCCGTCTGCCCGTCACCATCCGTCAAGGCCACGAAATGCCAGACCGTGCGGGCGGTCGCCCGCACCGACCAGAGCCGCGCTTCGACGATCTGCCCCGTCATGCGCCTGCCCCCGCCTTCAGGATGCGGATGGCGGCACAGGCCGCGCCGAAGCCGTTGCCTATATTGACTACGCTGATCCCCGGCGAGCAGGATCCGAGCGCGGAATGCAGCGCAAGGTGCCCGCCCTCGGCCACACCGTATCCATGGGGCGCCGGCACCGCGATCACCGGGGCCGCCACCAGCCCCGCCAGAACCGAGAAAAGCGCACCCTCCATCCCTGCCACCGCGATCAGAACGCGATGGCGGCGCAATTCCTCCAGCCGGTCGAGCAGGCGGTGCAACCCGGCCACGCCCACATCCGCCGTGATCGCGGCGCCGTAACCATGGAAGGCCAGCGTCCGCGCGGCCTCGGTCGCGATGGACAGGTCGGAGGTGCCTGCGGCGACGATGCCGATGCCGGGTAGAGTTGCGAAACAGTCTCCAAGAATGGCGGTGCGGCTGATCGGGTCATAGTCCAGCCCGACATCGGGCAAGGCCGCGAAGCTGTCGGCATCCAGCCGCGTCAGCAGCAGACGCCGCCCCCTCGCCCTTGCGGTAGTCAGAATTGCGGCGATCTGGGCGGGCGTCTTGGTGTCGCACAGAACTGCCTCGGTGTTGCCGGTTCGCGCCTCGCGCTGCCAGTCGATCCGATGGTCGGTCATGACGATGGCTCCCGCAGAAAGGCCGCACCCTGCCGATATGGGCGTATCCCGAGAAACGGTTTACCGGACGAAGTGCACAGCTCCGCCACCTCGGCCATGAGATCGGCGCTGAGGTCCGGCTTGCCAAGCTCCAGGATTGCGCCCTGCTGGGTCAGCCGCAGCCGGATTACCGCACCGATTTCCAGCTTTGCGCGAAGCCCGGTTTCCACGCGGTCAATCAGCGCCATGTCCGCCGGCTCTACTCGCAGCCCGGTTTCGACGCGGCTGGCAAGGCAGGGCTGGGCCGGAAGGTCGGCAATATCCTTCAACCCCATGGCCCGGGCCAGTTCGCGGATGGCCGCCTTGTCGATGTGCGCCTCGACAAAGGGGTGGATGACGCCCCGTTCGCCCGCAGCCCGAAGGCCCGGGCGGAAATCGGACAGATCATCGGCATTGGTGCCCGATGCAATCATACCACCTACGAGTTCCGCGATCCGGTCGTAGAGGTTCGATTTGCAGAAATAGCACCGCTCCAGCGGATTGGCGCGGTAGCGCGGATCGTCGAATTCGCCTGCGTCTATCAGGGTCAGGTGCCAACCCTGCCGGGCGGCATGATCGCGCACACGGACGGTAGCCTGTTCGGGCACAGCGGGAGAGATGGCATGGACCATCCGAACCGGGCGCAACCGATGCGCGACGTGGGCGAGTGTCGTGCTGTCCACCCCGCCGCTGACCGCAATTGTGAGTCCGGGCGGCCGGAGGAGAACCGCTGCAAGGGCGGGCGGGATCATTCTTCCGCCCGCCGCGCCATGCGGCGGCGGTCCACCAGTGACTCGCCGGTCAGGTCATCGGCCTCGGCCTTCGCCGTGACGGAACCGTCGGGACGCGCGACGCGCTTGATGCGGGGCGTTTCGCCCTTGGCCTCACGCGGCAGGCAGCGGCGGCGCTCATATCGCAGGCGCAGACCGATCGTGCTCGTCTGCGTGAAACAGGCGGTCGAAACCGCATCCTCCGCCCCCAGCGGCAGGATCAGACGGAAGCCGGTGGCCATGCGTCCCTTCTTGCCGGAGAGAGGGTGCGTCACAAGGTCGATAACTTCGGGGTGCTGGCGCAGGCGGGCAACGGCTTCGGCCAGTTCCTCAGCTGTCATGTCATCGATGTCGAATTCGAGGATGGTCACATCCTCGATCCGTGTCGTCAAATCCATGTCTGCCTGCACCAGCCGCGCGATCAGCACATTGGCGACACCGGGCAGATTGCGGGTCCCGGCACCGTATCCAGTCGCGAGAAGCCGACCACTTGCCCTGCCTTTGGGAAGGACGGTCGCGACATAGCGGGCGATGGCCGCCCCTGTCGGTGTCACCCTTTCGCCCAGCACGCCGTCGTCATGGACGGCCAGCCCCTCCAGCAGAAACGCCGTCGCGGGCGCAGGCGCTGCCAGCAGACCATGGGCCGTCTGCACCCGCCCACCGCCAAGCGGCAGCGAGTCCAGATGCCACGTAGCCCCGGCGAGCCGCGAGATCAGGTGGCCTGCCGCCACCACATCAGCCAGCGTGTCCCAATCTGCGATCTCGTGGAAATGGACGTGATCGACGGGAATACGGTGAACGCGCGCCTCGGCCTCTGCCAGCAGCCGCAAGATGGCGCGGGAATGGCTGGCGGTGGTGTCAGGCAGCGCCGCTTCGGCGATGATCCGGTCAAGGTCGGGGTAATGGATCGGCGAGTCCCGGCCCTGTGGCGGCACCGTGAAGCGTCGCGCGGCGATCCCGCCGGAGGTGACCTGCGCCAAACTCGGAAGGTTACCCGGCAGGACGGCACGCAGCGCCTTCATGACCGGTTCTACATCGGCCGGCAGGGTATCCAGCATCGCGGCGACGAACATGTCCCCCGCAATGCCCCCAAGCGGCACCAGCGTCACATGGCTTACTACGGTCATGCCGGTCGCCGAGTCATACCGACGGTCCCAGTCGGCTGATTACCTCATCCCCCTCATCCAGCCGCTCGGCGGCGACCGTGCGGCCGGCGCAGACCTCCAGCGCCAGATCGAACAGGGGTGACACCAGTTCCGCGCGCTGCACTTGACCTGTCCATCCAGCGGAAGCGTCAAAATCGATCTGGCGGGGCAGGCGGCGGGCGGTTTCGGGATTGGCAGTCAGCTTGATCGTGGGCGCGATGGCGCTGCCATAGGGGTTGCCATGGCCCGTGGTGAAGATCACCAACTGCGCGCCGCCCGCAACCATCGCGGTGATGGATTCGGGCGACAGCGTAGGCGTGTCCATCAGGTAAAGTCCCGGCCCAGCAGGCGGCTCTCCCGCCGCCAGCGCCCCTGCAATCGGGCCGGTGCCACCCTTGGCGACAGCGCCGAAGCTTTTCTCCTCCAGCGTCGTGATACCGCCATCATGGTTCTGCGGGCCGGGGTTGCCCATTCGGAGCGATTGCCCGGCATTGTGGGCGATGGCATGGCGGGCGGTGACCAGCGCGCGCAGGCGGTCCGCCACTTCGGGCGCTGCACGCGCCATCAGGCTGTCTTCAGTGCCCAACCATTCCATCGTCTCGGACAGCACCGCCGCCCCCCCGATACCAGTGATCCGATCGGCAATATCCCCCGCCAACGGGTTGGCAAGGATGCCGGACGAGGCATCGGAATGGCCGCATTCCAGGGCGATCAACAGATCGGCAAGCGGTACGGGAACACGGCTCATCGTTGACAGGGCAGCGCGCAGCGCGTGCCCTGCCGCGATAGCCTCGGCCACGATCCGCTCGCCATCCTCGCCCGCTTCCTGAAGAGAGAAGCCGGCCACCGGACGGCCCGAGATCTCTATCCGGTCCTGATAGCGGCGTCGCATTGCTGCATCGGGGGCCAGCAGCACCACGGCACCGACATTGGGATGCGTGGCAAGTTGCGTCAGCACCGCATCCTGATGGGTGAAATCCGCGCCCAACTGGCCGCGACCGTAGGGCTGCAACACAAGAACCGCCCCGGGCAGACCTGCCGCCACCTTGCGTGCACCGGCCGAGTTCAGCCCGCAGACAGAAAGCACCAGCAGGTGATTGCGGATGCCCGCCCGGCCCGAGGTACGGGGATAGCCGGGAAAGGCCTGCGGGGTCATCGCATCGCCCCCGCCAGATTGTGAAGATGCACATGCGCGCCAGGCTGAATTGGTTGCGTTGCGTGGCCGATGGTCGCCCCGTATTTGACAACTGCCTCGCCCGGTCCGATGGGCCGCAGCGCGACCTTGTGGCCCATGGCGACGGGTTCGATCAGAGGCGGCGCAGTGCCATCGGCCATCGTCGGCACCTCGCCCTTGTCGTGCGCGCGCAGGAGGCAGGCCACATTGTCCAAAAGGTGCAGCCTGAAGGCGGACACCGTCATGGCCGGACCTCCTGCAAAGAAACCTGCAAATCGGCCATCGCGGCAAGGTCGGGGTCATAGCCGATCCCCGGCGCGTCGGTGACCGGGAAAACCCCGTTTTCCATTGCCAGACCCCGGCCCGAGAACACCTCAAGCAGCGGGTTTTCCGAACTGTCCACCTCCAGAAATCCGGCGCCGCCAACCGCCGCCAGCAGATGCGCCGAGGCGACAAGGCCGACCCCGCCACCAAGAAAATGCGGGCAGTATATGAGGTCGGCAGCCTCGGCCTTGCGGGCGATCGCGGCGGTGGCCGAGAGCCCGCCCCATTTGCAGATATCGGGTTGCAGAAAGCCGAGGCACTGCGCGGCGATCACCGTTTCGAAATCACCTTGTCGGCCCAGATTCTCGCCCGCCGCCAGCGGCATCGGCGCCTCTGCCGCCAGCGCCTGCCAATCGGAAAGAGGGGCGTCGGCGGGCAGCGGCTCCTCCATCCAGACCAGCCCAAGAGGGGCCAGCCGCGTGCATTGCCGGCGGGCTTCGTCCAGACACCATGCCTGATTGGCGTCGAGCATCAACACCTCGCCCGCGCCCAGACTGGCGGCGAAGTCTTCGGCCACGCCCAGCCCATCGTCCGGGCCAAACCCCACCCGCAACTTGAACCGGCCATAGCCGAGGGCGCGCATCCGGTCGGCCTGCGCCCCGGCCTGATCGGGGCTGATCCCGCTGGCATAGGCAGGAACAGCCCGTGGGGCACCGCCCAGCACACGGGCCAGCGGCACGCCTTCACGCCGCGCCCGCAAATCGTGGACGGCAATGTCGATCCCCGCGGCAATCTGCGCGACCGGCCCGGGTTCGCCAGCCTGAATGGCCAGACGGTGCAGGCGCCGGCTGACGGTTGCAAAGACGCCTTGGCTGTCGGCAGTCAGCCCGGCCAGCGCGGACGGCAGCACATGGGCCGCCAACCGCGCGCGGTGCAGATCGCCATCAGGCGGGAAGTTGCACCAGATCTCTCCCCAGCCATGCGCGCCATCGGCGTCTTCCACCCGCAGCAGGATCGCCGGGCGGTGGCGCAGCGGCCCCATCACCGTCGGCACGGGGTTCGGCAGCGCGTGGCGGAAATGCACGATCTCCACGCGGGTGAGGGGCGATGTCATGGGCCTTCCAGCCGGTTCATCTCGGGGCGCAAGGGCCAGAGGTAGCGGTTCTCGGGCCAGGTTGCCCGCGCCCACGCAGCCAGCGCATCCTTGCGGGTGCGGCGTCGTTCCATCCGCAGGCGGATCGCCTCGGGGTTCCAGTCCCGCAGAACCAGCGCCAGCATCCGCGCAAGACGGTCGGCCTGCGCAGGATCGGCAGCAAGATTGCGCTGCTCGGTCGGATCGTCAGCCAGGTTGAACAGCAAAGGTGGATCGCCGTGATAGTAGTGCAGTTTCCAGTCACCCTGCCGGACCATACGCTGCTGCACTGCCCTGCCCCCGGTCCAGGCAGGCACCGCATCGGTGCAATATTCGCTGAAGGTAAGGTCTTCCCACCCCTGACCGCCCCCTGTCAGCCGTTGCCAGAAGCTTCGCCCGTCCGCATCGGGCAGGGGCGTCGCCCCCAACGCCTCGACCATGGTCTGGGCCA
>CAYYOE010000015.1:8683-27898 GCA_964473055.1 uncultured Rhodobacterales bacterium
TTGCGGTCGGGCACGGCCTCGATCCCCCGATTGTGGCGCCACCAGGCGATCCAGGGGTGTTCATCGGCTCCAGGGGGAATTTCGGGCGGGGGCAGGATCTTCAGGTAGTGATCCACCCATTTCGATGCAGCAACGAATGGCGCATGGGGCAGCATGAAACCAACCGTCAGACAGAAAGGACGGCCTTCCGCCGCGATCCGGTCAAGCGCGGCCAGCGCCGCCTCGGTCACGTCGCGGTCCTTCAGTTCATAGGCCGACACACCCGCCCCACAGGCGACGAGGCTTTCAGGATTGGGGTCGTTGGCACCCTGCAAGGGACCCATGTTGTGCCAGGCGCTGCCGGGCCAGTTGGGGGAATGGTCGCCCACCTCGCGGTGTAGATAGCCGCGCATCTGATCAAGCCCGACCGAGTGCATTCGCCCGATCAGTTCGGGATGATGCCCCGCCACCCCCAATGCCTGCGGCCATGTCGGGCGGTCCTGCCCGAGGGGGTCGTCATTCGTCCAGCAATCCTGCGTCGACGGGTTGCACGCGGTCAGCATCGACATGCGCGAGGGCACGCAGATTGGCGAGGCGCAATAGGCGTTTTCAAATCGCGTGCCGGCTGCTGCCAGTCGGTCGAGCGCCGGGGTCTGCACATTGGCATCACCTGCACAGCCCATGATGGCGGCCGCGTGCTGGTCGGAGAACAGGAACAAAAGGTTCTTTGCGAGGGCTGTCATCATGCGTCCATCCAGAAATCCAGAAATTTGCCGTCGCTGTCGAAACGCAGCGGCCTTGGGGCCCCGGCATCAATCACATCGCCCCGCGCCTCCAGTTCCGGTATCAGCGCCCCTGTCACCGCGATCCGCGCCAGATCAGCCGAGGACCGGATCAGGCAAAGCCGTGCGGGCCCGGACGCCCAGCAGGTTGCGACCAATGCGCGGATCACTGATGCCTCGTCGGGCAGGACGATGGGAATGAACGCCTTTTCAAGAATAGTCGCCGTGACCGCGTTCATATACATCGCGTGAAGATCCAGCCGGTTCGCCGTCGCCATAGGCAGATAGTCTGCCATCCCCACACCGATGCCGTTACCGCCCGTCCGGGTCGAAAGCCGCAGGGCGGCGACTTTGTGGATGAAGGGCTCGGCGGGGTTGTCCACCCCGCGAATGTCGGTGCGCCCCGAAATGGCCGGGTCGATCCCAGCGCCAGAAATGTCTTTTCCCAACTCTTCAATCACCAACCCGTCGAGCTGCGCGAAGGGCAATCGGGCCATGGTCGATTTCGCGAAGGTCAGCAGGCGCGCGTCAGTGGCGTAGAAATCGGCCGGGGCCACCGCCTCGACATGCGCAATCTCGTGGGCCGAAGTCTCGACTATTGCCAGACCGGCGGTCAGGGGCGCGCGTTCGACAATCCGCGCGGCAAGGCGCGGCAGCACATCGGAAAAGCCTCTCGGCCCGATCAGATGCACCTGCCCTGCCCCCTCGGCCTTGCCCAGACCCACGGCCAGCATCTTGGTCAGCCCGCTTTCGACCGGGCGCGGAAAGGATGTGTGCGCCTTCACCCGGTTGATCACCACCACGCCATCCGCCCGCGCAGCATGGGCGTCGAAATGGCAGGCAATGCCGCCCTCGATATCGCCGTAATGAACGGTTTCCATCGAGGAGCGGACAGGGCAGCCCATCCGTTCGGCACTGACGCCAAGAGCCTCCAGAACCTTGACCTGCCCCTCGGCCGTGCCACCACCATGCGACCCCATGCCCGGCACGATGAAGGGCGCAAACCCCCGCTCGCGCAGCCAGTCGACCGTGGCGCGGGTGATCGTGTCAATCCGCGCGATGCCCCGGCTGCCGACGGCCACCGCGACCTCGGCCCCCGGTTTCAACTTGAACAGCCCTGCCGCTGCGTCCAGCGCCTGTCGCACTGCTGCAGTGGGATCAGTCAGCCTCGGCACATCCGGCTGGCGCAGGCGCAGCGGGATGAAATCAGGGATCGCCACATCATCGAGATGCGGCAGATGGATCGCGGGGAACAAGGGCGTGGTTCCGGTCATGGGGGGGCCAGCGCGAAACGGGTATAAAGCTCGGGCGGCGCTTCGTGGCGGGCCATTTCGGCGCAGATCGCGGTGGTCAGACTTGCAACGGTCGGTGGGTCATCCAGCGGGCGGACTTGGCCGGGATCGGCGGCAAGATCGTAAAGCACGGTCGCGGTATCGTCGAACCCGCCGCCTTGCATCGGCGGTCGCTTGGCCCCCTTCAGGGCGGGGATCTTCAGAACCGGCACGCCTTGGGTGAATTCGAAACCGGGGTGCAGGTCCGCCCCGCACAGTTCCGCCACGGTAAAGGCAGCACCCGAATGCTGCGGCATCAGCGTATATTCGTAAAGCGGGGCAGCTTCCATGTCGGGCGGATACCGAAAATAGGTGAAGCGGCCATCGGTGGCGTTGATCGCGCCGCCGAACACCCCATAAAGCGCGATCTCGCGCCCCGCTCCGCCTTCCAGCGCGGGCAGAAGCGACCGGCCCTGCACCACAGGCGGCGGGCTGATGCCGTGAAGGTCCAGCAGGGTCGCCATCACGTCGATATTCTGGCTGAGTGCCGCCGAACGCCCGCCCCCCGGCCGCCCTGGCACATGCATGAACAGCGGAAGATGGGCGATTTCGTTGAAGAAGGGCATCCGGTTTTTGCCCCACCAGTCATGTTCTCCCAGCAGGAACCCATGATCAGAGCTGACGATCAGCGCAGTGTCGTCCCACATGGCGTGGCGGTCCATGAAGTCCAGCAGGCGGCCAAGCTGCGCATCGCAAAGCGCGACAAGCGCCGCATAGTTTGCGCGCATCTCGGCGGTTTCCAACGGGTCGTCGCCGCTGGCGCTGCGATAGCGGGGCCAGTCCCGGATCGGGCCATCGTATTCGGTGGGAAAGGCGGCGCGATGTTCGGGCGGGGCGTGGAAGGGTTCGTGGGGGTCGAACACCTCCAGTTGCAGAAACCAGTTGTCGGCCTGCCGGTTGTCATCAAGAAAGGCCAGCGCTTGCCCGAATGTCTGCACAGATGGAAAGTCCGGCGTCTCGCAGATTCGCTCGCGGTTAAGCATGGCCTGGAGCCGGTAGCCGCCACGCTTGTCCTCATACTGGTCCGCAGCATAGATCTGGCGGAACTTTTCCAACGGCGGATCGACACGGGCAACCCAGGGATCCGCCTCCTGCCCGCGCAGGAACTCCCATGTCGTGAAGGTAGTGTGGTAGGTGCCGCCGCCGTTCTCGAAATAATGATAATGGTCCGTCACCAGATGTGAATAAACCCCCTTTTCGGCCATTAGAGTGGTGAAGGGAATGTCGAAGGGTTCCAGCGGGCCCCAACTGCGATGCAGGAAATTAAGCCGCCCGGTCATCAGGTCGCGCCGCGCCGGCATGCAGGGCAGGGAGCCCGCAAAATGGTTGTCGAACCTAGTCGACCTTTCGGCCAGCCGGTCGAAATTCGGCGTCGCTACCGCGCCGCCATAGCAGGACAGCGCTCGTCGGCTAAGACTGTCGAACAGGACAAGGATCGACCTCATGCCTGCGCCTTCCGCTTGCGCCGCCAGTCGCTGACCAGCGGCCAGACCAACAACGCAATCGCCATCAGCGTGAAGATCAGCGGGAAGGGCCGGGTGACTATGGGCGAAAAATCCCCTCCCGACATCATCAGGCCAGAGCGCAGCTTTTCCTCGGCAAGGGGGGCCAGCACAAACCCGATGACGAACGGCCCGAGCGGCATCTTCGCGCGTTCCAGCAGAAAGCCCAACACGCCGAATGCCAGCATTACCCATACATCAAAGACGGTGTTGTTAAGCGCATAGGATCCAATCACGCAGAACATCATCACCACCGGCAGCACGAAGCTGCGCGGCATGTAGATCAGCCCGGCGATACGACGGACCGAGGCCATCATCAGGATCCACATCATGATATTGGCCATAAGGCAGGCGGCAATTATGCCCCAGACGATATTGCTGTTGGTCATGAACAGCGTCGGCCCAGGCTGGATCGAATGGATCATAAGCGCACCGATCAGGATGGCGTCGATCACCGACCCCGGTATCCCCATCGCGATCAGCGGGATCAGCGCGCCGCCGACGGTCGCATTATTCGCGGCTTCGGACGCAATGATGCCTTCCTCGGAACCATGGCCGAATTTTTCGGGCTCGGAGGAGACGTTCTTGGCTGCGGTGTAGGCAACCACCGAGCCGATCGAGGCTCCGATGCCGGGCAGAATGCCGATCCAGGTGCCAATGGCGGAGGAACGGATCATGTTGACCCCGTGCCTGCGGAAATCGCCCAGCGACATCAGGATCTTGCTGGTCTTTATCTCGGCACGTTCAGGCATGGATGTGCCCTGGGCGCACTCCTTGATGACCTGGCTGACAGCAAACACGCCGATCAGGACCGGCAGGAGGGCAAACCCGCCGTTGAGTTGATAGAAGCCGAAGGTCAGGCGCGGCATTCCCGAGGCCGGATCGACGCCCGGCATGGAAACCAGCATCCCAAGAAGCCCCGCGATCAGCCCCTTGGCAAGCGAACCCTCGCTGACCGAGGCGATCAGCACCATTGCCATCATGATCAGCGTGAAATACTCGAACGGACCAAAACGCGTGGCAAGGATCGAGAGCGGCTGCGTGACCGTGAATAGCACCATCCACGAAATCATACCCCCCACGAAGGACGCCGTGATCCCGAGGCCGAGCGCTCGGCCCGGCTGGCCCGCCTGCGCCATCGGATAGCCGTCCAGCGTCGTCATCACCGAAGCAGGCGTACCGGGCATTCGCATCAGAGTGGCAGTGATCAGCCCCCCCGAAATCGCGCCCACATACATCGAGATCAGCAGAACGACCGCATCGAAGGGGTCCATGTAGAAAGTGAGCGGCAAGGTCAGCGCGATCAGCATTGCGCCGGACAGTCCCGGTATCGCGCCTACGACGATTCCAAGAAACACGCCGAGGAAAAGCATGAAGAAGGTCCAGGGGGCGAGAATCTGCCCGATGGCGCCGGCGAGTGATCCGAAATCCATGGCGTTCCCCTAGACCGGCAGATCGACGATGAAGATGCGGGTGAACACATATCCCGCGCCGAATGCCGCAATCACTGCCGTGGCGAGGGCCGGCAGGAATTTGCGCGGCGCAAACCCCTCCATTCCCCAGATCAGGAGCAAAAGGTAGACGGCCGAAAGCGGCGCGAAGGGCACGGCACGGCTTTGCAGGATCGCAACATATCCGATGGACAGTGCGAAGAGGAAGACTGCCATCAAGGGCTTTCCCCCGGTCAGTTCGGACCGCAGCAAACCTGCCCGATCAGTGTAGTAGAAAAGGCGGCGGGCCGCACGAAAGATGACGAAAAGGCAGCTCAGCAGGACGATGGCCGCCGTGTATTTCGGGACCGGACCAGAGCCGAGTGGTTCGAATGTGCCCGGTGGAAGTTTCGACGCACTGATCCAGACGACCACGCAGACAGCGGCGATCAGGGCCGAAACCCCGATTTCGGTATAGGAGCGTTCCATGCCTTGCCCTATTCGGAGCGGTCGCGCCCGGACCTCTTTCAGGACCGGGCGCGAATGATCACTTCTGTGCGGCGAGCTTCGCGACTGGCTCGATGGCCGTCCAGATCGCATTCATGTCATCAACCAACTCGTCGCCAGTGATGAATATCTTGGCAAAGCCCTTGCTTTCCAGAAATTCCTGATACCGCGGCGTGGCCTGCGAAGTCTTTAGCGCCTCTGCGAAGCCGTCCACGATGTCCTGCGGGGTGTCCTTGGGTGCAAAGACCCAGTTCTTGACGCAAAACTCCATATCATAGCCGAGCTCTTTCATCGTCGGCAAATGCGACAGCGTGTCGAACCTTGCAGACCCGGTATAGGCCAAGGGCCGGATGACTATATCGGGATTGGCCGTGCCATCGGGCAGCAGGGTGAACTGCACCACTTCGGCCCCCGACAGAACGCCCACTTGCGTCTGCCCGCCAGTCAAGGCCGCGAAGTTCTCGGCCCCGCCACCTACTTGCGCGAAACGGAATTTGGCACCCGGCATTTCCTCTTGCAGCATGATCCCGGCAAGATGGTTGATCGCGCCGATATTGACGCCGAAGATCAACGAATCCGGCTCTGCCTTGGCTTTTTCCAGCAGTTGTTCGACGGACTCGATACCTGTGTCCTGGTGGACTACCGGCACGAGGCAGAATTCACCGGTTGCCGCGACCGGCGTGAAATCGCGCCAGCCGAAGTCTAGCGCCCCGGTGCCCTCGCCACCCATCAGCGCGATATGCAGCATCAGGAAGGTGTATCCGTCCGGTGAAGACTCCATCACCTGCCGTGCGCCGATGGAATAGTGCCCACCCACATTGACAACACTGATCGGCTGCGAAAGTGCGCCGGTTTCCTGCACCCCGGCCTGCAGAACCCGCGCGACCTGATCGGATGTGCCGCCCGCGTTGAACGGCACGATCAGGCGGATCGGACGCTCCGGCCAGTCCGCCATTGCCATCCCCGAACTTCCCGCCAGAATGGCGGCTCCCAGCAAAGCAAGTCTTTTCACCGTATTCCTCCCGTTTGAGACGCTTTTCTCCGGAAGCATAAGTATTTGATTATGATCATTGCTGCTTCCCTAGGCTGAACGTTATGATAAGCTCATGCAGAATTCAAGGAATTTTGGCGGAAACGCATGACCAAACCACATGTCCTTTTGGTGACAGCCGATCAGTGGCCCGGAGGGCTGCTTGGGGCCGCGGGGCGGGCCGATATCGACACCCCGACGTTGGACCGGATCGCATCGAACGGGGTGCGGTTTCCCAATGCCTATGCCGAATGTCCGATCTGCATTCCGGCGCGCCGCAGCATGATGACAGGCACCAACCCGCGCGCCCACGGCGACCGCGTGTTCCAGCCCTCCCTGACGCGGGCCAATATGCCCTATCTGGCGGAAACCTTCCGCATGGCGGGCTGGCAGACCGGGGCGGTCGGCAAGCTGCATGTCTACCCGGCGCGCGACCGGATCGGGTTCGAGGAGGTGATTTCCCATGAGGAAGGCCGCCCGCAACTGGGCGGTCCGGATGATTGGGAGATCTTCCTGTCAGACAGGGGTCAGGCCGGACAGGGTTACACCCACGGCATGCCCAACAACAGCTATGAGTTCCGCCCATGGCACCTGCCGGAGGACTGCCACCCGACGGTCTGGCAGGCCCGGCAGATGGCGCGGATGATCCAGCGCCGCGATCCGACGCGACCGGGTTTCTGGCATCTGTCGTTCAATTTTCCGCATCCGCCCATTGTGCCACTGGCCTCTTATCTGGCGCTTTACGAGGGGCGAGAGATGGGCGCGGCGGTGGCAGGCGACTGGAACGACGACCTGCCCCCCGCCCTGCAGCGCGTGCGCAATGCCTGGCCCGTGCTGCCGCCGGACCGGCTGGCGGCTGTGCGAAGGGCCTTCCATGCGCAATGCACGCTGATCGACCATCAGTTGCGCGTGGTGATCGGCACCCTGCGCGAACAGATGTTGCTGGATGACACGATCCTCCTGTTCACCTCGGATCATGGGGACATGCTGGGCGATCACGGACTTTATGCCAAACGGGTGATGCTGCGCGGATCGGTTGATGTGCCCTTCCTGCTGATGGGTCGCAAGGGCTGCGACCGCCTCCGCCCTGGCACGGTGGACGACCGGCTGGCAGGGTTGCAGGATGTCATGCCAACGCTGCTGGACCTTGCGGGTATCGACTGCCCCGACAGTTGCACGGGCCTCTCGATGGTGGGGAATGCGCAGCGGGAAATGCTCTACTGCGAGGCGCTGGCGGCACAGGCCGCAATGCGGATGGTGACGGATGCGCGCTGGAAACTGATCTGGTATCCGGCGGGCAATCGATTCCAGTTGTTCGATCACAAAACCGACCCCGAGGAACGTCGCAACCGTGCGGCCGACCCCGAGGCGGCACCAGAGCTTGCCCGGCTGTCGGCCGCCTTGGCCGAGAGGCTTTATGGCGACGATCTAGACTGGGTCAGGGACGGGCAACTTGTCGGTTGCGAAGCCGATCCGGTCCATCCCCTGCCCGACCGGGGCCTGCACGGCCAGCGCGGACTACATTACCCGGAACCGCCGAAGGGCGATCCTTCCGTGGTGGTGGGCGCGCCAGGATGAGGTCAACGGCGGAGTTGACCCGGTTCGAACTCGGCGGCCCCGGGATCGCGCACCTGTTCGGCGATCACTTCTTCGGCCAGCGTCAGGAATCCGGAAGCGGCCGGAATCAACGCCATGTCGCTGCGCCAGACCGCACCACCTTCGCGCATTGGCATGTCCGTTGTCGTTTCTACCTTGGCAATCTCGGGATAGGCCTTGGCATGCGCCTCGGACAAGAACCCGAGCTTGGGGCTATGGCGCAGGATGTTGATCATCGCGCGAACGGAATTCGTCTCGATCGAAGGCAGCGGAAGGTCCACTCCCGCCCGCGTAAAGAGCCGCCGCACCAGTTGCCGCCCGAATGTGTCGTCACCTGTCATCACCCAGGGCTCGCGCGCCAGCGCCTCCAGCGTCTTGGGCCCGCCCAGATGGATAGGGTGGTCGCGCCGAGCCACGACGTGCATCCTTTCGCGCAGAAGGATGCGCGTGCGATAGGCCGCGCCAAAGAACACGTCGCTGACGGAGGCGAAGAACAGGTCCAGATTCCCGGCATCGAGCGTTGCGCGCAGATAGTCGTTCAGCGCGACCGTGAGGCTGACGCGCATCTGCGGATGCGCCTGTTGCAGACGTGCAATCGCCACGGGAAGGATTTCGTGGATCCAATCCGGACCGCAGCCGATCCGCAGCACGCCGCCGGTGCCGGTGCGGACCGCCTCGATCCGTGCCAACAGCTCATCGGAGGATTTTTCCAGCCCCCGCGCATAGTCCAGCAGCATGTGCCCGTACGGCGTGATGCTGAGTGGTCGGGTCGACCGGTCCAGCAGCTCGGCCTCCAACTGCCGTTCCAACTTGTTGATCGCCTGTGTCAGCGCAGGTTGCGAGATGCCCAGAAGCTGAGCAGCGGTGGTGAGGTTGCGCGTTGAACAGACCGCCTGAAAGTGCTCTAGCCCGGTCAGCTTTTTCATCGAAGCGCCTTTTGTTCTTCCGCTACGGGTCGCCTTCCGCCGTCCGTCTTCCTCGTGCCTATGCCGATCCGGCGGCGTCTGTCGAGGCCTGCCGTGCGGCGGCGGGGGCCGGGCCATGACGCCCGACCTTCGCCAGAGGCGACGACTTGCCACCACCGGAAGCTGCGTCGTGGTGATGATGACGCTGGAGATTGCGCGCAATCTCGGAGCTGCAAGCTGGCTCGACCCTTTGGCGTGGGGCGCGCTGGGGGCCACGATTGTTGCGGCATGGCGAGTGATCGGGCGGCGGGAGGTCTATTTTCTGACGCTTTGCCTTGCGCTCTTCCTCGCGGTCCTTCTGATGCTGGCCGACCCCGTACCGGTGCTGCGGCGGGCGATGAACCAGGCCACCTACATGATGACCTTCATGATGTGTCTGGGGCTGCTCTACGAGGCGGCGCGGACCTCCCCCGCCGTGCGCGACTGTGGGCCGTTTCTGACCACACAGCCCCCTGCGCGGCGCTATGTGGCGCTGGCGTCGGGGACCAGTCTGCTGGCGGTGCTGTTCAATGCGGGTATCGTCAGCTTTCTTATCCCGCTGATCCGGGCCGGGATCGCGACATCTACCCCGGACGATCCGCTGAACCCGATGCGCGAACGCCGGCAGGTCTGCGCGATGCTGCGCGGCTTTGCCTGGACGATCCTGTGGTCGCCCACGGCGTTGGCCCCGCTCACGTTGCTGGCGCTCTTGCCGGGCGTGGACAGGGCGGCCTGGCATTTCTACGGCATCGGGATCTTTGCCGTGATCCTGACCATCGGCGCGGTAGAGGACCGGCTGCGATTTCGCCGGCACCAGCCAAGGGCAGCAGTGCGGGTCGCGGCCTTTCCCTTAGGTGCCGCGTTGCGGTTGCTGGCGGTCTGTGTGGTCTTGATCGGGCTTTCCGGCCTTGTGATTGCGGCGACCGGATCGGGGATGGTGCTGGCGCTGATGATCGTCTGCCCGTTTCTCTGCGTCGCATGGATCAGCTTCCAGAACGCGCCGATGGAGGCCGCGGGGCGGCGGCGGACGCTCGGGCGGCTCTGGCAATTGCGTAACGATCTGGGCTTTGCCACGCCGCTGGGGGTGGTACTGGCGGCAGCTGGATTCATGGGCACGACCGGGGCGGCGCTGGTGCCCGCGGATCTGCATGTGTTCAACGCGCTGAACTTGATGCCCGAGATCGCCCTTCTGGCCGCCATCCCGCCGTTCGTGGCGCTGCTGGGGCTGGCTGGGTTGAACCCGGTGATGCAGGCGGTGTTTCTGGGCAGTCTCTTTGGCAGCAAGCTGGCAATTCCGGTTGATCCGACGCTGTTTGCGCTGGCGATTTCCTGCGGCTGGGCGCTGTCAATGACGGTTTCGCCACTGGCCCCGGTGGTGATGCTGATCGCGCGGATCAGCGCCTTGTCACCGATCACCTTGACCTGGCGCTGGAACCTTGTGTTTTCTGCATTGGCATGCTCGGCGCTGCCGCCGCTTCTGTTCCTTCTGACCCGGCTGCCTGGAGGCGCTGCACCATGACCGAACGGCTGCCCGACGGATGCGGCTGCGCCGTTGCCGGGGCGGAGCGGGATGCCGTAGCGGCCCCGGCAATCGCAACGCGCGCCTCGGATGAGTTGCGCGCGGAAGTGGCCGCGTCGCTGGTCCCAGTTCCTGGTGGTTTCTTTGAGATGGGGGCCCGGGCCTCGCGCTACCCCGCCGATCTGGACGCTCCCCCGCGCAAGGTGCATCTGGGCCCGTTCCGGATCGGACGGACGGCAGTGACAAACCGTCTCTATGCCCGGTTCGTGGCGGAAAGCGGCTACAGGAGCCTCGCGGAGCGGGAGGGGTGGTCCTATGTCTTTCACCTTCTTCTGCGCGACCCCGCGTGCCACCCGGAGTCCCCGCCCCGCACGCCCTGGTGGCGGCAGGTGCATGGCGCGACATGGGACCATCCCGAAGGCCCCGAGAGCGATCTTGACGGGCGCGAAGATCATCCCGCGATTCACCTCAACTGGTTCGATGCACTGGCATTTTGCGATTTCACCGGTTGCCGCTTGCCGACCGAGGCGGAATGGGAATTTGCCGCGCGCGGAGGGCTGGCGCGCAAGCAGTATCCCTGGGGCAATGCTCTGGAACCAGGGGGGGCGCATCGTCACAATGTCTGGCAAGGGCACTTTCCCGATGACAACAGCGCCAAGGACGGTTTTGTCGGCACCGCCCCGGCAGATTCCTTTCCACCCAACGGCTACGGGCTGTACAACATGACCGGCAATGTCTGGGAATGGTGTGCGGACTGGTTCGGCCCGCCGCCATCTATGCCCCCGCCGCCGCTGCCAATCCGCAACCCGAAAGGGCCCGAGGCCGGGCCGGGCCGGGTGACACGGGGAGGCTCCTATCTCTGCCATGCGTCATACTGCGAGCGCTACAAGGTCCACTCCCGCACCCACAACACGCCCGACACCTCGACCGGCAACCTGGGGTTCCGTCCGGCGTCGGGCGGCTGATCATCTCTTCGGTCATTGCCAGGCTCTTTCTATGGTGATGGCGGACCAATCCTAACCAGTCCGTCTTGAACAATGACGCTGTCCATTGTGCCTTCACGAGGCTAAGCCGTGACTGCTCTCTACCGGATCGAGAAGGAAATTTGGCCTGCTGCCGGTTTCGTGGACACGAAGACAAGATCGTGACCCAAGAACCGGAGTGTCGATACGACAAGACGGAAGTTCAGCGGCGAGTTACAGATTGCACTAAGATCCATCAAGGGAAGCGACGCGCCTTACAACGGGAACGACCGTATCGCCATCGTAGTAGAGATAGCGGCATCCGGCGGCAAATGGGTCGTGGTCAGGTTGGCCCCGCATGGGCGATACTGGTTGGCAGAGTGCAGGAAGGCCGCTTAAACGGTAGACCGAGCACCGCCAGATATCGGCCGACGCTTAGCCCCCGCTGCGCGTCTAAAGGAAAGGTTTGCCTTTCAAGTGGTAGCGGAGGTTCGTTCCGGTCAATTGCCGACACTGCGGCTGGCTAGGGCTTCCATTCGTAGATGGTGCTGAAGGCCCCCGTGGCGCTGCCCAGCATATTCACACTCCGCCGGCCGAGCGCGTCCTGGGCACAAGCGGGCGTGGTTGTCGGGGAGGCATAGCCGACCGGCTGGGTCCGGCTGACGTCGATGCAACCGAGCCTCGATGTGAAGACTCTTCAGGGGATCAGATCGCCGGGATCAAGCACCGGCAGGAGGACGATCTTCTCTGGCGGCATTCGCCTGTTCTGGTGGCGTGACCGCTCGATGACCTCGGCGGCGATGCGCCCGATTTCACGCCGCGGGGTGCGCGAGGTGGCGACGCGCACTGGCAGGCTGTCGATGATGTCGAGCCCGTTGAACCCGGCGAGCGAAAGCCTCTCGGGAACCGCAATGCCCTGCGCCAGACAGTGCATCGCGCCGCCCGCCGCCAGGTCGTCGTTGGAATAGTAGATGCAATCCAGATCGGGCGCCTCGGCCAGGATCTGGGCAGTCATCCGCCGTCCGGCGACGGTTGTGGACGGGCCGCCCTCGAGCGCATTGAAACGCAAGGCAAGCCCTGCGCCGCCAAGTGCCGCTTCAAACCCGACCAGCCGCTTGCGCGCGCGTGTATCCCGCTCCAGGCCGCATCCGACATAGCCGAAGCACCTCCGTCCACGCGCGATCATTGCCTGCGCCATGGCCGCACCGGACGCAGTCTGGGAAAACCCCACGCAGGCGTCGATCGGCGTGCCGTCAAGGTCCATGATCTGCACCACGGGAAGATCGGCCGCCTTCAGGAGGCTGATCGTGGCGTCGGACTGGTCAAGCCCTGCGACAATCATGCCGGACGGCTTCCAAGACAGCATGCTGCGGATGACGTCGTGTTCACGGTCGAGGTCGTAGTCCGTCACCCCGAAGACAGGCTGGAGGCCGCTGCCCTCGATCCCTTCCGCGATCCCCGCGAGGACCTCGGCGAAGACGATGTTCGACACACTGGGCAGCACGACGCCGATCAGGTCCGAGCGTTGCCCCGACAGCGAGGCGGCGAGGGGATTGCCGACGTACCCGATTTCGCGCGCAGCGAGGCGGACCTTCGCGATCGCCTCCGGGGACACGTCAGCGGCTCCGCGCAGGGCGCGCGATGCGGTCATCCGGCTGACCCCGGCCCGGGCCGCGACATGGTCGAGCGTCCAATGTCTCTTGCCGTCCAGAGGTCTGCTCCTGACCTTGACCTGTGGTATCGGTACCGGTATCGATATCGGTGGTCAACATCTCCAGCAATTGCAGGGGCCACAGCCTGCAGGTCTGGTCTCGGGGGACGGGAGGGCAAAGATGCTGCTGGGCTGTATCGGGGACGATTTCACGGGGTCGAGCGACCTTGCCAACACGCTGGCCAAGGGCGGCCTGCGGGTCGTGCAATACACCGGGGTCCCGGACACTGTCGCCGCGCGGGACGTCGAGGCCGGTGTCGTGGCGCTGAAGTCGCGCTCGATTCCCGCGGGCGATGCCGTGCGGCAGTCGCTGGCGGCGCTTGACTGGCTTCGGGCCCAGGGCTGCCAGCAGTTCTTCTTCAAGTACTGCTCGACCTTCGACTCCACGCCCTTGGGTAATATCGGGCCGGTGACCGATGCACTTGCGGAGGCGCTCGGTGCGAACAGCGTCATTGTATGCCCGGCGTTTCCTGGCGCAGGGCGCTCGGTTTACCAGGGGCACCTGTTCGTGAAGGACCGCCTGCTCAGCGAGTCCGGAATGCAGAACCACCCGCTAACCCCCATGACGGATGCCGATATCCGCCGCTGGCTTGCCACGCAGACGCGCCATTCCGTGGGCCATGTGGCCGCCGTGGACGTGTTTGCCGGGGCCGCGCGGATCGCGCAGTCGCTTGAAGAGCAGCACAGGGCAGGCCATCGCCTGATCGTTGTCGATGCTGTTCGTGACGCTGACCTGATGGAGATCGGCAAGGCCGCACGAAACCTGCCACTGGTCACCGGGGGATCGGGTGTGGCCATGGGCCTGCCCGCCAACTTCGGCAAGGCGCCCGGCGCGGTTGCCTGGCGCGGCCAGCCTGGAATGGCCGTGGTGCTGTCGGGGTCATGCTCCACCGCCACGCGGGCGCAGGTGGCCTGGCACGCCGCGCGTCACCCCGCGCGGGAAATCGATGCGGCGGAGGTGATCGAAGGGCGCTTGACCCAATTCGAGGTCGCCGAATGGCTGCTGCAGGCCGAAGGCCTGCCGCTGGCCTACAGCTCGGCCGACCCGGAGGTGGTCGCCCGGGTGCAGGCGCGCTTTGGTCGAGAGGTTTCTGCCACGGCACTCGAAGGCTTCTTTGCCGAGGTCGCGCGACAGGCGGTCGCCGGGGGGGCCACCCGCGTCATCACCGCCGGCGGCGAGACGTCTGGCGCCATCGTGGAAGGACTTCGGCTGTCGGCCCTGGAAATCGGCCCGGAGATCGACCCCGGCGTGCCCGCGCTACGCGCCAGTCCCGATCTGGTGGTTGCGCTGAAATCGGGGAACTTCGGAACGGAGGATTTCTTCGAGAAGGCTGACCGTGTGCTTGGCGGTGCAGCATGACCGAAAGCAGGCTTCGCGAACAGATCTGCGATCTCGCGCGGTCCCTCTTCGACCGGGGCCTGACGCATGGCAGCACGGGCAACATCTCAGCCCGCACCGCGGATGGCGGTCTTCTGGTCTCGCCGACGGGGACCAGTTTCGGCCGGCTCGACCCGGGCCGTCTGAGCCGGTTCGACATGCACGGACTTTTGGTCGACGGCGACCCGCCGACGAAGGAGATGCCGCTGCACGCGGCCTTTTATGATACGCGCAGCACGGCCGGCGCGGTCGTGCATCTGCATTCCTGCCACGCGGTGGCATGGTCGATGATGCCCGACGCGAACGAGGACGATTTCCTGCCGCCGCTCACCCCCTATGCGATCATGAAGCTTGGCCGGGTCAAGCTTCTGCCGTTCTTCCTGCCCGGTGATCCCGCGATGGGCGAGGCAGTGCGCGGGCTTGCCGGGAAGCGCAGCGCGGTGATGCTGGCCAACCATGGGCCCGTCGTCGCCGGCAAGGACGTCGAGTCTGCCTGCAATGCCATCGAGGAACTGGAGGAAACCGCGCGACTTGCGATGCTGTTGCGGGGCGCTAACGCGCGGGCCCTGAGCGACGCGCAAGTGCAGGCTGTCGTCCGGGCCTTCGACGTGGAGTGGGACGCATGATGCGGTTCTCAGCCAATCTCGGCTTTCTGTGGGCCGACCGCCCCCTGCCCGACGCAATTCGCGCCGCCGCCGCCGCCGGGTTCGATGCGGTCGAATGCCATTGGCCCTACGACGTGCCGCCCACCGATGTCCGGTCGGCGCTGCTGGAAACGGGCCTGCGCATGCTTGGCCTCAACACGCGTCGGGGCGACGTGGTGGCCGGCGAGAACGGGCTGGCGGCCCTGCCCGGCCGCGAGGACGAGGCGCGCGCGGCCATCGACGAGGCGCTGGCCTATGCCGCTTGGGTCGGCGCGGGCAAGATCCACGTGATGGCCGGTTTCGCCGAAGGCGAGGCCGCGCGGCGCACCTTCGCGGACAACCTGCGCTACGCCTGCGACCGGGCGGCGACCGACGGCCGGACGATCCTGATCGAGCCGCTGAACCGCTTCGATGCGCCGGGGTACTTCCTGAACCGCACGGACCAGGCTGCCGATCTGATCGCCGAAATCGGGTCAGATACCCTCCGGCTGATGTTCGACTGCTACCACGTCGGGAGGACAGAAGGCGACGTGATCGGGCGCCTGCGGGCCCTTTTGCCGGTCATCGGCCACATCCAGTTCGCCGCCGTCCCCGATCGCGGCCCGCCGGATCACGGCGATGTCGATTTCGCCCCGGTCTTTGCCGAGATCGCCGCACTCGGGTGGACCGACCCGCTGGGCGCGGAGTACAAGCCTGGTCGCCCGACGGACGAAACGCTGGCATGGATGCCGGTGCTGCGCTGAACGCCTGCTGCCTGGACGTGCATGGTCACGCATGACCCCATGCACCGGCGACCGCAGCAGCACAGGCCACCGGGTCTTCGACCAAAGCGTAATGACCGAGACCCGGCAGCAGCACCAGTCGGCCCTGGGGTGTCGCCTGGGCCGCCGCTTGCGCCAGGGGGACGGGGGCGTGGGTGTCCAGATCGCCGGTCAGCAGGGTGACTGGCGATCCTGCCCGCGAAAGCGCGCCCAATGCGCCGGGTCGGCCAAGGGCCAGGTGCGTCTGCGCAAGGATGCGGTTCGCGCTGTCCTCGGCCATGGCAAGGATCAGCCGTCGCGCCCCCGCCGGATCTGGACCAGCAAGGGGACCCAAGCGCGCCGCCAGTGCCGCGGCCCCGCCCGTCCGGGCAACATCCCGCGCGAGATCGAGCCGTCCCTCGCGCTTGGCCGGGTCGTCGGCATGGGGGTTGAGCCCGAACAGCAGGTATTCCGCGGCCTTGACCCTGTCCGCCAGATGGGCGGCCACGATGGCCCCGAGGGAGAACCCGCAGACGATCGCGCGCGGGTCGGAGCGCCGGTTCAGGTCTGCCAGGTAGTCGTCCACGCACGGGTGGCACAGGTCCACGACATGTCGTGCCGCCAAGGGAACGCCGAGGGCGTCCAGTAGACCGCCAAAGACCTTTCCCGTGCACAGTGTGCCCGGCACAAGGATCCAGGGGCGCCCATCTGCCGGATCAATACCCATGACCCGCCGCGGCAGGGGCAACCGTGCAGTCCGCGCGACTGTCGAGAAGCTCTCGCACTGCGCCGGACAGGCTGCGCGTCAGATGCGCAAAGTCATTGCCTGGCGTGACCAATCCATATCCCTGATCAATCCGCACCCCGGCTTCCCGTGCGTCGGCGCAGAAGATGCCGACGGGCACGCCCTTGCGCCGCGCGCGGTCCAGGACCATCGCCATGGCACGCTCGGACTCGGGCCTGGGAAAGCGGACATGACCGTCAAGCGCGAAGGCCATGTCGTTCGGCCCCAGATAGAGCATGTCGATGCCGTCGACCTCGAGGATCTCGTCGATGCGTTCGACGGCTTCGGCCGTCTCGATCATCGGAATCGCCATCACGGTCTCGTTGGCGTGGGCAACATAGTCGCCCCCCCCGTAGAGCAGGCCGCGCGACGGCCCGAAGCTGCGAATGCCCTTTGGTGGGTACCGGCAGGCCGCAACGAGGGTTGCCGCCTGATCGGGGGTCGAGATCATCGGACAGATGATCCCGTAAGCCCCGGCATCGAGGATGTGCATGATCTGCGCCGGATCGAGGCCCGGGACCCGAACGAGGGGGGTCGCAGGCGTCGCCGAGATCGCCTGGAGCATGTGCAGGGCTTCCGCAAAGCCGAACATGCCGTGCTGCAGATCGACCGTCACGGAATGGACGCCCGAGTGGCCCACGCCTTCGGCCGAATAGCTCGAACCGATGGAGAGCCACGCGTTGATCACGGTCTCGTTTGCCGCAAGCCGTGCCTTCACAAGGTTCGGACGCATCACCCCGCCCGCCTGTACAGGGGCAGGAGTTCCGCCCTGGCGACGTATCCGCCTGCATCGAGGCCAAGGCCCTTGGCCTGCGCAGCCGCGATGGTCGCCTCGCCGAAGGCCGGCCTCTTCCGGTGATCCCCGGACACCACGACCAACGCCTCGACCGGTTCGTCGCCGAGCGCCTCGAGCGACCGAACCACACCCGCCGGAATGGAATAGGTGTCCCAGGCATCAAGGGTGACGGACACGTCCTGCCTGTCGTTGAAGTCGATCCGCAGGCGCCCGCGCCGCACGATCAGCACCATCTTGTCAGGCAGCGTGAAGGGGCTGACCCGCCGGCCCGGCGCGATTCGCAGCCATTCGGCCGAAAAGCCGTGAGGATTGGTGATCGGGGCCGCGTGCTCGCGGTTCTGCGTCAGGCCAAAGCCGATGACCGGGGCAATCTCGGCGCCGCAGCCAGGCAGGCGTGCGTCGATGAAGGCGGGGCGGAAGTCGCGGTCGGCCTCGGTGACGACCCGCTTGCGCATCTCCTCGAGGGAGACCTCGCGCAGTTTGGCCACCTCGGCGTCGGGCATCGGCGGAATGCGCCCGCTTTCGTCCGGGACAGCATCGCCGCGCGAGGTGTCGATCAGGGTGTTGTCGGAGGAGATATAAAGCCCGTAGTCGGCGGCTTCGCGGATGATGTCGGGGTGGAAGATGACCCCGCCGGTGTTGTCGCCGCCAAGCACAGTGAAGAGCCAGCCGTCATCGGGCCCGGTGTTCGTAAAGCCGCGGAAGATCCAGGTGGGAACCGAGACGATATCGCCCGCGCGCCCGACAAACTCGTTCTCGCCGTTGGACCCCCAGCGGAAGGTCCATTCGCCCTTCTGGACGATGAAGACCTCGGCAGTGAAATGTATATGCAGGTTGTTCGTGATGCCGTTCGGCATGGCGGCGGCGCCGATGTTGAAGCCGTGCGGTTCGGGCAGGTTCACCACCTGCTCGGACGACGACGTCACCCCGGGGCCGATGATCGAATAGTTCTCCTTGAGGTGCGAGCCGGGCTTCTTGCAGTCGATGAAGGCGACGGTGCAGGAAACATAGTCGGACCGCTTGATCCGCCGGGCGATGGCGTCGGTCTGCGTGAGTGTGGCCATGGAACGGGTCCCTTCGTGATTGGTCACACGGCAAGCCGCCGACCGGTTTCCTTGTCGAACAGGTGGATGCGGGCGCCGGGTCTGGGCGCAAGACTGCAGCGGGCATCGATCGCGGCCTCGTAGTCCGCCGGGCCGCGTGCGCAGATCGAGGTGCTCCCCTCGCGCAGGGTGGCCAGCGTCGACTCGCCGGTCAGTTCCAGCGCGTAGAGGCGGCCCGCGATCGGCCCTTCGCCCGACGCCACGATGTCGAGGTCCTCGGGGCGGATGCCCCGAACCACCGCGATCCGCCGCCGCCATTGGCAGCGAGACGCCGGGCGCTTCGAACCGCCCCCCTGCGATCCGGCCTTCGACGAGGTTCATCGACGGCGAGCCGATGAAGCCCGCAACGAACAGGTCCGCGGGTTCGGAATAGATCTTCTTGGGCGTGTCGAGTTGCACGATCCGGCCCTCGCGCATCACCGCCACGCGGGACGCAAGCGTCATCGCCTCCATCTGGTCATGGGTGACGTAGACGGT
>CAYYOE010000016.1:0-25230 GCA_964473055.1 uncultured Rhodobacterales bacterium
CCTTCAACTTCGCCATGCAGGCGATCGACCATATCATCAACTCGGCCGCCAAGACGCTCTACATGTCCGGCGGGCAGATGGGCTGCCCCATCGTGTTCCGGGGCCCGAACGGCGCGGCGGCCCGCGTGGGTGCCCAGCACAGCCAGGACTATGCCGCCTGGTATGCCCAGATCCCCGGCCTCAAGGTCGCGATGCCCTATTCGGCCGCCGATGCGAAGGGCCTGCTGAAGTCCGCGATCCGCGACCCCAACCCTGTGATCTTCCTCGAAAACGAGATCCTCTACGGCCGCACCTTCGACGTGCCGGTTATGGACGACTGGACCGTGCCATTCGGCAAGGCGCGCATCTGGCGCGAGGGCACGGATGTCACCATCGTCAGCTTCGGCATCGGCATGACCTATGCGCTGGAAGCGGCCGACGCCCTGGCGCAGGACGGAATCAGCGCCGAAGTGATCGACCTGCGCACGCTGCGCCCCATCGACTACGACACGGTGCTGGCCTCGGTCCGCAAGACCAACCGCTGCGTGACGGTCGAGGAAGGCTGGCCCGTCGGCGCCATCGGCAACCACATCTCGGCCAGGATCATGATGGAGGCGTTCGACCACCTCGACGCGCCGGTGATCAACCTGACCGGCAAGGACGTGCCCATGCCCTATGCGGCGAACCTCGAAAAGCTCGCGCTCGTGACCACGAAAGAGGTCATCGAGGCCGTGCGCGCCGTGACCTACCGGTAAGATGGAGGTGCTCGGCCGCGACAGCGCCCGCGGGGCCTACCGGGTGGCGGTGAACGCCCCCGAAGGCCGCCTGACGGGACTGGTGCCCGAAGCGGCCATGCAGGCCGCAGGGCCACTGACCGGCGGGCACGGCCATGCGACCGCTTATGACTGGCTTGCCCGGCATGCGGGCGGGATCGAAAAGACACTCAGGACACTGGCCGCCGGGGGCCGCGTGACGCGCGGACCCTTCGACGGCGTGGTCCTGGAGAGGGAGTGAGAGAGATGGCCACCGAAATCCTGATGCCTGCGCTGTCCCCGACGATGGAGGAAGGCACGCTTGCCAAGTGGCTGGTCAAGGAAGGCGACACGGTCACATCGGGCCAGTTGATCGCCGAGATCGAGACCGACAAGGCCACGATGGAGTTCGAGGCGGTGGATGAGGGCATCATCGGCCGCCTGATGGTGGCCGAGGGCACCGAAGGCGTGAAGGTCAACACCCCCATCGCGGTGCTGCTGGTCGAGGGCGAGAGTGCCGATGCCGCCCCGGCCGCCAAGGCACCCGACGCAGCCGAGCAAGCCAAGGCGTCCTCGGGGGACAAAACCGCTCCGGCCCCGGAGCCTGAGCGCAAACCCTCGGCACCCGCTGCCAACGGCCAGGATCATGGACCCCGCGTCTTCGCCTCGCCGCTTGCCCGACGCATCGCGAAGGACAAGGGGCTGGACCTGTCCGCAGTCAAGGGATCAGGGCCCCATGGCCGGATCGTGAAGGCAGACGTCGAGGGCGCAAGGGCCGCACCTGCGACGGGCCCCGCCGCTGCGACCCCGCCTGCGGCACCGGCTTCTGTCACGACCGCATCCGCCGCCCCGGCGCCGCAGGGCATGACCGCAGACACCGTGATGAAGATGTACGCCGACCGCGCCTTCACCGAGGTAAAGCTCGACGGCATGCGCAAGATCATCGCTGCGCGCCTGACCGAGGCCAAGCAGACCATCCCACACTTCTACCTGCGGCGCGACATTCGGCTGGATGCGCTGATGGCGTTCCGGGCGGACCTGAACGCCAAGCTTGAAGCGCGCAAGGTCAAGCTGTCGGTCAACGACTTCATCATCAAGGCCTGCGCCGCGGCGCTGCAGGCGGTGCCCGATGCCAATGCCGTCTGGGCCGGTGACCGGGTGCTCAAGCTGACGCCCTCGGACGTGGCCGTGGCTGTGGCAATCGAAGGGGGGCTGTTCACGCCCGTCCTGAAGGATGCGCACCTGAAGTCGCTGTCCGCGCTGTCCTCCGAGATGAAGGACCTCGCCGCCCGCGCCCGCGACCGCAAGCTTGCACCGCATGAATACCAGGGCGGCAGCTTCGCTGTCTCGAATCTTGGCATGTTCGGCATCGACAACTTCGACGCGGTCATCAACCCGCCCCATGCCGCGATCCTGGCCGTGGGCGCAGGCGTGAAGAAGCCCGTGGTGGACGGCGACGCGATCAAGGTGGCAACGGTCATGAGCGTTACACTGTCAGTCGATCATCGTGTGATCGACGGGGCACTGGGCGCGCAACTGCTGCAAGCGATCGTGGACAACCTGGAAAATCCGGTTGCCATGCTAGCTTGATCTGTCGCAAGTCGCAGCCTGACAACCTGTGCAAGAAGTCCCCGGAACCTCCACAGGGATCTCTTTCATGGACTGGACTGCCGAACTTGCCGAAGCAAATGCCAACCTCGCCGCCTATCGCCGCGCGAGCCCCGAAGGGGCTGCGGGGTTTTCTACGATGCACAAGGCCGCGATGGGGCCAGGGCATATTGCAACGAAAGAGAAGGAGCTGATCTGCATCGCCATTGGGATTGTCCGGCAATGCGTCGATTGCATCGGCTTCCACGTCAAGGCAGCCATCGCTGCCGGCGCCACCCGCGAGGAAATCGTCGAGGTTATCAGTGTATCTGTCTACATGGGTGGTGGCCCGGCCTACATGTACGGCGTCAAGGCCATTGAAGCCTACGACCAGCTGTCGAAGTAGGGCTGCCACCAGTCAGGACAGTTCCGGGAGTCCGATCGAACCGGACCGACGAACTCGCCGATCAGTTTGTCGGGTCGAGCCGCTGGTCCATGCTGATCGCGGGTTGGGCGCAGCCTGCCTCGCCGACTACACGGGCCGGAACGCCAGCCACTGTCACACAGGGTGGCACCTCGTGCAGCACCACGGACCCCGCCGCAATCCGAGAGCAGTTTCCGACGCGGATGTTGCCAAGAACCTTCGCGCCCGCCCCGATCAGGACGCCGTCCCCGATCTTGGGATGCCTGTCTTCGTCTTCCTTGCCGGTCCCGCCCAGCGTGACCGAATGCAGCATCGACACGTTGTCACCCACCACAGCGGTCTCGCCGATCACGATGGAATGGGCGTGATCTATCATGATGCCCTTGCCGAGGCGCGCGGCCGGATGAATGTCGACGCCGAAGACCTCGGACACACGGGACTGGATGAAATAGGCAAGATCCTTCCGGCCCTGCTGCCACAACCAATGCCCGATGCGATAGGCCTGCACGGCCTGGAAGCCCTTGAAAAACAACAGGGGCTGAAGGTAGCGGTGGCAGGCAGGATCACGGTCAAAGATAGCAACGATATCCGCACGCGCGGCCTCTCCCAACCCCGGAGCGGCGGAATGCGCGGCGTCCGCGATCTCGCGCAGCATCTGCTCGGGCATTTCCCCGGACGCCAGCTTCAACGAAAACCTGAAGGCCAAGGCCCGTTCCAGCGTCGCATGGTGAAGGATGCCCGAATGAATGACGCCGCCAAGTAGCGGCTCGTCGACGATCGCCGCACGCGCCTCGTCGGATATCCGCGTCCAGACCGGGTCGAACGCAGCCAGCTTTGGTTTGGGTCCGCTCATGGGGTGCCCTCCCTGATGCCCTTCAGATTTAGGAGCACCGCCTTCGGAAGGCAAACCAAATTGCTCGGGCCAAATTGATCGGGCCAGATTGCCCAGACAGACTACCGAAAGTCAGCGGGGCGGGACGAGAGACATCATGTGAACGGCGATGCGGACCACTCCGTTGTCGAAGTCCCCCCCGATTGCCCCCAGCAAGATTGGAGTCGGGCTGTAGTAGGCTGTCGGGATGCCGCTGACACCCAGCGCAAACGACCCCACGGACAATCCAAGACCGGTTCCGAAACGTGACGGATCCTCCGCAACACCCAACCGCCATGCGTCGAGGGTTCCGCCGAGCGCGGCCAGGACACGCGCAGTCACGCCAAGGACGATGGCATTGGAAGGAACCACAACATCGGTAACGATCTCGGACCCAGCCGAAACGGCCACATCGGCCTCGAGAATGCTGCAGCGGGTCTGGGCATCGCCGACAGACAGGGCCATGACGTCAGGCGACCACTCGAACCCATCCCAAATCGCAACAGATGACCTGTCGACCACGAACCCGCGCCACCCGCGGGCAGGCGTCACAAACTCCCATCCACCGTTTGACGCAAGTGCAATGCGTCCCGCCTGACTGGCCCAGCTTCCCGAAGCCGGTGCGGCAACGAACCAAGCTCGTCCCTCTTGGGCTTCGACAGGCGGCGCCGAAAGGTCGATCGACTCCAGCTTCAGCATCGTAAGGGCATCAAGTCGAGCCAGCGACTCGTTGACGGTTATGTGTTTCTGGGCCTGCGCCGGTTGGACCAGAGGCAAGGAAAGGTTCGCTGTCTCAGGCATGTTGTGTGATCCTTGTTGCAGGACCCGGGCCGAAAACATCGGACACCTGGGCAACTTCGATATCGAACGGCACAGAGACTCCGTCCAAGGATTGCTGGGTTGTCGGATAGGTCCATTCGGTTCCCCCCTGGACCTCGACTTCGCGAAGGATCGCTCCGCCTTGGCGGACGCGGAGGAGATACAGTTCGGCGAACTCCCCCAGGGGCACGTCTGGTCCGATCCAGCTGTCGCCTCCGATGCGTGTGCGGCGTATCCAAGTCACCCTTAGCCCGTCGACATCCTGACGCACCTTGAGGTGCGCCGGCGCAAGGGGCCGCAAACCGATACCCTCGAACGCCTCCTCGCGGTCTACATGGACCGGATCCTCGATGCTCAGATCCGCCGGACCGACGCGATAGCGTCGCGAAAGCCCGCGCAAGGCCAGGGGATGTTCCAGCTGGGTCAATTCCGATGTCAGCAGCACAAAGCGGCTGCCGATGGGCCAGGCTTCCGGCATCACCGTGTCCGTGCCGGCAAGCCCGCGCAGCCGCCCCGTCAATGCATAGGTCGACGGCCCGACCAGTTCTGCGCCGGTGAACTGGAACACTTCCCAGTTCCCCGGTGATCCATCCCCGATCGCAGCCAGATTTGCCCCATTCAGGACGTCGGGTGGGCCAGCACTCGACAGGCCCCCGGTTCCCGATTGCAGCCGCACCCGAACCGCCGCCCCTCGATCCCACAGGTCAGACCGCGCAGCAGGCAGCACATCCAGCGTCACCCCAACCACCGCAGGCCTCTCGATCAGGGCATTGAGCTCAAAACCATCGGTCCCGGCCGAGCGGTAGACCGCGACCTCGCCCGGCCATGGGTCCGCCGCAACTGCAGCGACAGGAGCATGCTCAACCTGCCCGTCCGCAAGTCGCGGAAGATCCAGGAACAGCGGATCGACCGGAAGCGAAGCCGCGAACACCGGGTAGGTCGACAAGTCCTTTTGCCACTCCGTTTGCCTGAACACCGATGGTTCCGTTCGTACCGCCTCGATCAACGTACCGGACCCTCGCTCCATTCGGTCTATGCGATATCTTGCGCCGGAAAACTCCAGCACATCCCCAGGTCCGAAGGCGGCCACCGAAGGCGGCAACCCAAGTCGGACCGTTTCGGCGGCCACGACGGCCTCGGCAAGCCAGCGCTCGACAATCGATCTCGCGTCCTCTGGCGTCAGCAGAAGGGCCAGGGATGCCTGCGCTACACCTCGGCCTTCCTGCACCGGGTTCGCCGCTTCCGCGCTTCGCACCGAAAAGTCGCGCTCTGCCTCGACATAGGTCGTCCGGATCCGTGAGGCCGTTTCCACCTCCGGTGCACGTTGATGGACAATGTCGTCCGAGACCGTGTCGGCAGCGACCACCCTTTCCGGATCGACAAGCCCGTCCACCCAGGCCGACCGGGTGCGAAACGACAGCACCCCGCCACGCTCGACCGCGTCGAAACCGTGGCTGAGCATCAGCTGCTGAAGCGACTCCCGAGCCGATCCCGTTTCCGGGACAGCATAGCCACGCACCACGCCATGCAGTCGCGACACGTCCACATCGGGCACGCCAGCACGGGTGCAGATCTCGCGCACAACACCGGCGAGGGACCGCGATGACGCCCGTCCGTTCAGCCAGTGCCCGCGGGTGTAGTTTTCGCCATCGGTCCACAAGTCACGATTGCCGGGGAATGCCGGAAACGGGCGGGCATCGTAAGCCCAGACGAATGCCCGCGACAGATCAACCATCGGTCCACCGTACAGGCCGGACTCCGGGTTGTTTTCCGGGTCGGACCAATGGGCTCGCACCGCCTGAAGGTATCGCATCTGGATCGCATCGTCTCGCCGCCCGTCAGAGTATTTCGGAAAGAAGGACTCGGACGATTTCGGATCGACGAACTTGTTCGGCTCGTTCGTTCCCTTGTCGATCGCGGGGCACCCATACTCCGTGAACCAGACCGGCTTTGACTCAGGCACCCAGGCCGTGGGGTTCGGCGACCGGACACCGCCCGGCCGGTCATGATGGACGTGTGACCACCAGGACCGGATGTCCTTGTATCGGAACACCCAAGGCTCGTTATAGGCGCCATCGGTGATCGGCGTCCGGTTCTGCGCCGCTTCTGCTTCGGGGGCATGATAATACCAATCATACCCTTCGCCTCCGGCCACGTTGCTGCGCAGATAGCCAAGGTCGTAGATCGACCCTGCCCCGGCGTCCGCATGGCTCTCGCCATCGCGCCAGTCGGACAAGGGCATATAGTTGTCGATGCCGATGAAATCGGTGTTCGCGTCGGCCCACAGCGGATCGAGATGAAAGACGACATCGCCCGACCCGTCCTGCGGATGATGCCCGAAGTACTCCGACCAATCTGCCGCATAGGACAGCTTCACCGACGGACCAAGGATTGCCCGGACATCGGCAAGCAACGCCCGAAGCGCCGCAACAGCCGGATAGCCGCCCGCATCGTCCCGGATCTGGGTCAGGGCACGCATCTCTGATCCGATGCAGAACGCCTCGACACCACCCGCAGCCGCACAAAGCCGCGCATGGTGCAGGATGAAGCGCCGATACCGCCAGTCCGCACCGAATCCCGCCAGAATCCGCGTCCCGTCCCACGTCAGATCACCGGGGGTCGCCGTGCCGAAGAACTGCGCCACTTCGCTCGCGGCCGCAGCCGTGCGATCCGTCGAGCCGGCCCTCCCGGGCGCGACCGACGTCGTGATGCGGCCTCGCCATGGCAGGGCCGGCTGGGTCTGGGCATCCGACCATGGGTCCGGCAGGTCGTTGCCCGCAACCTGGTCCATCAGAAGAAATGGGTAGAACATCACGGCTTTTCCGGCAGCCTTCAGTGCCTGGATCGCCTCAATGACCGACGCATCGGTCGGGGTTCCGCCATAGATCGGTCGATCATCCACCCGGGGAACAGCCTGTGCAACAGGACGCGTGACACCAGAGACCCGCCACGGCACCGAACCGATCTCGGCGCCGGTTTCCTCGACCTTGGGGCGAATACGACATTCGCCGCACCGAAGGTCGTTGCCGAACCACGACACGATCAGCGACACTGCCTCGCAGGCGGGAAGTTCGCGCTCCATGGCTGCCAGAGATGCCGCGAAATCGGTCCGTCCCCAAAGGGAGTTCACGTTGACGGCCCGTCGTTTGCCATTTCCTGACTGCACGTAGACGGGTACGGTCGACAGGGCATACTCCCCAGTGCCAGGCATCAGCGCAACTGCCCGTGTCCCACGAGCTATGTCCTGCAATTCCGGATCATCCGTGCGCGCTTCGGGCCGGATCACTTCGAAACTCAGTTGCGGAACCCTGTTGCCAAACGGACCAAGCTCCATGTCATCGATGACCACATACGCAAGGCCGCGATAGGCCGGGGCCTGCCCGGCGCCCTCGATGGCCTCGATCCGGGGGTCGGGAAGCTGGTCTTCGTCGCCCGGATAGACGCGCATCGAAATCGCGTTGTGCGCCAGTTCGATGCCGTCCGCCCAGATCCGGCCCACACCCGAAATCTCGCCCTCGCAAAGGGCAACCGCCAAGCTCACCGAATAGCTCGATGTCCGCACCTTGGGCGAACTCGGTGCGATGCCCTTGCCGGACCCGCCGCTGGTTCGCACGCGTTCCAGGAACCGCGAAGCCCAGATAACCTGACCCGCCACACGCATCCGCCCGTAGACCTGCGGTATGGCCGTCCCCTCGCTTGCCCCCATGATGCGAAAACGGTCGACCTTTCCGGTCTCGATGGCCTCGGACCCGGCACCGAGTATCCGCTGGTCGATAATCCGCCCGATACTTGCCCCGACCGCGCGTCCGATCACCGCTGAAGACAGGCCCAGAACTCCGCCACCGATCGACGAGCCGATGGCAGCCCCGGCCGCCGACAGTAGGATGGTCGCCATCAGTTCGTCCCCCCGGGAAATGCAAAAACAGCCACGATCCGGCGCGTCCATGGGCCAACCAGATCGTTTTCCACCACCCCATGTCCCGAATAGGCGTGAATCAGCGTCGGCACCCCGTCACGGGTCGACAGGACGCCCAGATGCTTGGCTACCGCTCCATCCCGCATCCGCAGCAGCGCGATATCCCCGACCCTACGCTGGGAAACTGGCCTCTCCAGAAGATGGGTTCGTGCGGCTGCCCACAGCCGTTCCTCCCGCGCCACCTCGGACCAGTCCCGGGTGTAGGACGGAACCGCACCAGGCTCCGCTCCGAACAGTTCGCGCCAGAGCCCCCGGATCAGCCCAAGGCAATCGCAACCCGAACCCTTGAGCGAGGCCTGGTGAACATAGGGCGTCCCGATCCAGTCCCGGGCCAGCGCGACGATATCGGCTCGATCCGTGCTCATGCTGACCGGCTCCCTCCGTCGCGCCTGCGTTCGCGTGCGGGGTAGCTCATCAACCAGTCCTCGCCAGGCACATGTGGAAAACCACGGAAGTTCCGGAAATTCGCAAACTTCGCCTTGCAAGCCGTTCCGGACCGGTCACACCCGGAAATCAGCCGAACCGGATCCCCCGGACGAACACAGGCGCGCAGGCTGTCCCAGAGCTCGATCCGCCTTCCCTCAGGGGTCGCTCGGTCAGACTTGACGACACCCGACAGGCCTTCGGCTGCCCCCCCGAGAACCTCGATACGGCCAGCCGCAAACCACCTTTCAGGATAAGCCGATGTCGCAGGCAGCAATCCCTCGGCCCCCGGACCCCAGGCAATGACCTCGGTCGTCCAAGAATGCTCGGGCAGGGTCAAATCCACCTTGCATCGCGCGTCCCCCAGAACGGCAGCGCACTGCCGCTGAAACACCAGCCCGTCAGGGCGGTTCAGCGCTTCGGCCAGCCCGCGCAGTTCCGCCTCGAAGCGATTTCCCGACCGGGTGATTTCACCGATGGTTCCCCGGAACTCGACCTCGCGCGCGTCAACGTCGGCCCAGTTGACCCGCCAGGTCGTGACTTCGGCGCCATCGTAGCGGCCAGCGTCGATATCCTCCGCGCGGATCGCGTCGTCGCTCAACAGGCCAAGGGCAGCTGCATTGTCCACCGAAAGGCCGGTCGAACTCTGGTAAGCCCGTCCGCTAAGACCGGTGTCGGCCCGGAACTGCACACCATCAAATCGAAGGTCGCTGTCATGGTCCGTGAACCCCAGCACCACGCCATCACGACGCCTGACCTGCCAGCAGCGACAAACCGTCGTGTCGCCGGTTGCCAGATGCGCATGCAGTGCAGCAGTCCCCCCGCTCATATCCGCACCTCGACAATCGGGATGCTCGGCACCTCGCCTGCCTGAAAGCTCGCCATGGACAGAACCAGCCGGTCGGTATCAAATCTGACAGGAACATCGAACTCGTATCCGGCGGTCACTTGCACACCGACATCCGGCGCATCCGTCAGGGTCAGGATCCCGTTCGTGACATCCACAACGAACCCGACTGTCTCGATCATCGGCGTTCCCTGAACCGCCACCATGACGGTTCCCGCAACGGGCTTCACGATCGGGCGCGTAAAGGTGTACTCGTTCGACCTGTAGGTCTTGGACAGCTGGAATTCGCGCGTCCCCCCATCCCCGATCCCGATCACCTGGTCGAGCGCCGAAGGCGCACGCGAGGGTGGGCAGGACTGGCAGTCCGTCCAGTCCTTCCAGCGGAACCCGTGCATCTGCCCCTGACGCGCCTCGAAGAAGGCTATAAGCGTCTCCAGATCGTCCAGGGACCGCATGCCAAGCCCAGCATCATACCGGCGCCGGGATTGTGCCCACGGGGTGTTGCGCTCCTCGAACCCATTGGCCAGCGTGACGATCTCTGTTCGACGCTCGGGCCCACCGACCGATCCGAGGCTCAGGCTGGCGGGAAACCGCACTTCGTGGAAAGCCATGGTTCACCTCACCGGTTGCGCTGGCCGCGGGCCAGGGCACGGCCTACCTGGGCCGCGATCTGCGTCTGCGACCTCTGGAACCCCTGCACGTCAGGTGTCGTGATGTTCATCACGACCGACACAGGTCGACCGCCCCCGCCCGGGGCCCGGACGCCCAAGGCACCATCCGCGCCGCGCGCCAACGGCAGGATCGCCTCAGGCCCGGCCTCTCCCATCAACCCGGTCGCTCCACGCATCGGAAACATCGTCGGGGACGAAACGATCCCACCCTTGGCGAATGGCATCACCCGCCCCTGGGCAAAGGCCCCACCCTGTGCAAACCCCATCGCTCCCTGAACCAGACCTTCGATGCCACCGGCGATGATCCCGCCGAAATGCCCGAACACCGGCCTCACGGCCGCGTTGTATGCGGCCTGCGACATTGACTGCGCAACACCCCGCAATGCCTCCGACAGCTTCATGCCGTCGAACACCACGCCCTCGAAGGCCGCTTTCAACCCCCGCGAAATGCTGGCCGACATCGACGCGACCTCGCGCCCCGTCCCGGCGAAGGTCGCCTGCATCCGGGCGAGTTCGCCGTCAAAGGCCGCGGCCATGGCTCCGGCCCCACCCAGACTGCGCTCCAGCGCCGCGATCTGGTCCTCGAACCCGTCCACTCCGTCACTCACTCGCATCGCTCGTCTCCCTTGTCTTGTCGGGGAAGGCCCGCACCAGTTCCTCCAGGCGCGACCGGGTCAGCCTCCGCGCGCCACCAGGACTGATCCCGAGCATCAGGGCCAACTCTCCTGGGGTCAGCGCCCAGAACTCGCTCGGGCGCAGGCGCAACCCCCCGATCCCGGCCCGCATGAGACCGGCCCAATCCATGTCGCTCATGACCCTTCCCCGGGCACGGCAAAGGCCCGCGCCAACAACAGCCCCGCAGTCCTGGCAGCAGCTACCGGCCCACCTGCGATCTCGGCACTCAGAAGATCCGCGGCCGATCCCCGCCATCCCCCGCCCCTTAGGCCGGCCACGATCAGGGCCAGGACATCTCGGGCCGAAAACCGACCGGTCTCGAACCGCTCGGCAAGGGCAACCACGCTATCGGTCCCCATGGTGGCTTCCAGTTCCGCAAGCGCGCCTAGCGTCAGCTTCAGCAGCCGCTCTTCACCGTCGATGACGAGAGACACCTCGCCTGCCCAGGGGTTCTCCATTGATCACAGCGCCGTAAAGGTCAGCTCACCCGCCGATGCGAGGGAGACCTCGTAGGTTGCCTCGCCGTTGTGGCTGCCCGCGTATTCCAGCCCCGTCATCAGGAACGGCCCCTCGACGATGCCGAAATCGGGCACGATGACCTGCCACACGGGCGTCAGGCCATCAAAGAAGATGCCGCGCGCACGGGCGTCGGTGTTCTCGTCCCGAAATACACCAGAGCCCGAGATCGAGGCTGACCGCACACCGGCTCCACCCAGCAGCTCGCGCCAACCTCCCGCACTCTCAAGACTCGTGATATCGACGGTTTCCGCGTTGAAGCTGATCCGCGTGGCACGCAGCCCCGCGACCGTCTCGAACTGCCCCGCCCCTGTCAGGTCGATCTTCAGAAGCAGGTCCTTGCCGTTCTGCGCAGCCATGTCGGCTCTCCTTGCTTGTTCAGTTGGTGTCGATGCGCGCGCGGAACCTCAGTTCGATGCGCCGCACGTCTGCATCCCGGACCCGCCGGGCCCGGGCCGAGAGAAACCGCAGATCCATCAACCTGCCCGTGGCCAGAACGATCCCGTCCGCCTCCAGCGCCTCTGCCACGACTGCGGCCGCCGACTTCGCAATTGCAAAGCCCGCAGCCGAACTCACGACGCTCACCGAAAAATCGTGCTCGGCGATTACGCCGGTCGCATCACCCCGCACCCTTGCTTCCTCTGCACCGATGCTGACGTAGGTCTCGGGCAGGTTTCCGGCGGGCACCGAGTCGTAGATCGCCGCGCCCACCAGGCCCGCAAGATCGGTATCCGACGTCAGCCGCGCATAGACCGCCGCCTGCAAGGCTACCGCACTGCCATAGCTCATGCCGGCACCTCCTCGGTGGCGAAGCAGACCAGAAGTCCGTCGAGTCCGGGGGCTTCAGTCACCGCGGAAATCGCGAACAGCCGTCCACCCAGCCGAAACCGTTGATCGGGACGGGGGCGGCGCGCATCACCCTCCGAGGCCGAGCGCACATAGATGCGGAACGTCAGCGTCGACAGGGTCACCTGCTCCGCCGCCTCGATCCGCCCGGCCCCCGCCCGCACATGCCCCCAGATCGTGCCAAGCGGCACCCAGACCGTCGCAAACCCGCCTGCCCCGTCGGGTACCCGCTCGGGGCTTTCCAGGACCAGGGCACGGTCCATCCGCGGCCAGGGCTTCATGACATGCCCCACAAACGCACATGCCGATAGGGTGCAACCAGCGCAGCAACGGTGTCGGGTATGCCTGCACCGTCAGCCGGATTGTCATGGAAGGTCGCCGCAAGCGTCAGGACCGCCTGCCGGAGATCTCCGGGCACTTCCGCCCATATCGCCCCGTAACCCGCATCAAAGTCGATCTCGGCACGCCCGCCAACAGGAATGGTAGGCAAGGTGAACCCGACCGACCGCACTAGGGGCCGATGTGGATCAGAAATCAGGCGCCAGCCGTCGGCATCTGCCTCAACCGCAACCTCGGCCCGATCCACGATTCTCAGGGCCGCCACCGAAACCACGGGTGCGATCGGCAGCGCCTGCTCGCCAAGGTCGCGCCAGGCAGCCACCGTCAGGCGGAACATCCGCCGCAACATTGCTTTGCCGGTCCGCGCCTCGATTGCGGCCAGCGCCGAGCGTAGCAAACCCGCCAGCAATGCTTCCTGCCCCGGATCCGGGGCAAACCCGGTCGCCAGGCGCAGGCGCTCGCCAAGCTCGGCCACCGGCAGCACCTCGGGCGGGACCGGCGTCAATTCCGTTACGTTCATTGGGTTCTCCGCAACCATGGGGCGGCAACGCAGGGCCGGACATCATGCCCGGCCCTGCGGGGTCTCGCCGGATGCGGATCAGCTCACCGCAAAGCGCAAGAGCTTGATCGCGGCGTAGTCGCTGACGCCACCACCCACGCGCTTGGTCGCATAGAACAGCACGTTCGGCTTCGCCGAGAACGGGTCGCGCAGCACTCGCAGGTCGGGACGTTCCGCGATGGTGTAGCCGGCCCGGAAGTCACCGAAAGCGATGGCGAAGGCGTCGTTTGCCACATCCGGCATGTCCTCGGCGATCAGCACCGGATAGCCCAGAAGGCGCGCAGGCTCGCCCGCTGCCAGCCCGTCCGACCACAGGAAGCGCCCGTCGGCATCCTTCAGCTTCCGCACTCGACCCGCCGTGCGCGAGTTCATGATGAAGGTGCCGTTCGCCCGGTATCGCGCGCCCAGCCCGTAGACCAGGTCGACCAGGGCATCCCCGGGTGCCGCCGCCGCAAAGCCGCCGGCCACGCCGGTTGCAACATAGCCGATGGAACCCCAGGCCCAGCTGGCGTTGGCCACCTTGGTGTGGTCCAGGAAACCCCGCGGCTTGTCCACACCGTTCCCGCTGACGAAGGCCGAGGCCTCGGCCCGCGCGAAACGGTCGCCGATCCGCTCGGCCAGCCAGCCCTCGACGTCGAAGGCGCTGTCGTCCAGCAACCGCTGCGACACCTTCGGCAGTGCCGACAACTCGTGCAGCGGGATCAGGATCTTGTCGATCGCGGGCGTTCCGGATTCCTCGGTCGAGGCAGTCTCGGTGGCCCAGCCCGACCCGAACTCGGTATGGTCCACCAGCACCTCGTAGGCGCCCCCGTCGATCGCCACCACGTTGGCCAGCGCCCGGATCGACGCCTGCGACCGCAGCACGCCCTGGATCGTCTCGGCCGTCCGGGGCGATACCAGGTATCCCCCGTCCGCCGCCACCGAGGTGGACATCGCCTTGCCTTCCAGCACGAGGCCGCGCAGGGCGTCGTCGTCGCCCGAACGAACATAGGCGTCGAACGCCTTCTGATGGGGCACAGCGGGCTCGGCCGCTGCGGCGAGCGCCGGGCGAAGCCCGGCCACGGATTTCCGATCAAGCATGGTCAGTCGCTCTTCCTGCTGTTGAAGTTTGGCCTCCATCCCGGCGCGGAACGCGCCGAGATTCTTCGTGAATGCGCCAAGCGCGGCCCTGAACTCGGTGGCCGGGTCCGCGTCCTGCTGCCCTGTTTTGGCGGATTGCAATTCGGGCACGGCTTCGCCGTCCCGAGCGACCCAATCGCTCTTGGTCATGGTCATGTCCTGTTTGTTGCCTGTCGTTCCGGGCAGGGCGTTCAGTTGCCCTGCAACTCCTCGCCGGCCAGTCGCAGCACCCTTGCCATCTCGGCAATCAGCCCCGCCTCCACCTCCTTGGCCTTCGCTCCGACCCGAGCGTCGGGCAGCATCGGAAAAGTCACCAGTGACACTTCCCAAAGATCGAGGACGCTCAGGATCCTCCGCCCCTTGCTGTCCCGCTCCGATGTCACCGTGCGATAGCCAATCGACAATCCGTCGATCGCCCCCGCCGCAACCAATGCCGCCGCCTCACGCCCCTGGGCAATGTCGGGCAGGATGCGCCCCTTGACATACAGACCCCGGTCGTCCTCGCGCACCACGTCCCAGATGCCGATGGGCCGGGTCGGATCGTGCTGCCACAGCATCTTGACCCGCCGCCCGGCTTCGGACAGCCGCTTCAGACTGGCCAGATATGCCCCGGGGCGCACGATATCGCCCCCCTGGTCGACCTTGCCGAACAGGCTTGCATAGCCCTCGATCGCCGTGCCGTCCGTGCTGGCCTCGACCTGACCCAAGGCGGTGTACTTGACCTCCAGAACCGGCGTCCCGTCGCCCACGTTCATCCCTCGCCCTCCTCCATCTCAGGTAATCCCAGAAGGGCCCGCTTCTCCGCATCGCTGAGGAAGCTGGCACCCGCGATCCGTGCCCAGACAGCTTCGCGCTCCGCCGCCAGTGCCGGAACCGAGTCGAGGTCGGGCGCCATTTCCAGGGCCTCGCCCGAGATTTCCGACAGCCAGTGCCCGACGGCACCGCAAACCTTCGACACCAGCGGCAAGACGGTCAGCCGGAAGAAAGCCCGATGCGCCTCGGCGTAATTGGCATAGGTGGCATCGCCAGGAATGCCGATCAGCATGGGCGGCACCCCGAAGGCCTGCGCGATCTCGCGCGCGGCGGCCTCCTTGGTCTTCTGGAACTCCATGTCCGATGGGCTGAACCCCATCGGACGCCAGTCTAGACCGCCTTCCAGCAGCATCGGCCGCCCGGCATTGCGCGCACCCTGATGGTGCGCCGCCAGTTCGTTCAGCAGCCGGTCGTACTGTTCCGCCGTCAACGTCCCGTTCCCGCCCTCGCCGGAATAGACGATGGCCCCCGAGGGCCGCGCCGCGTTGTCCAGAAGGGCCTTTGACCAGGCACTTGCAGAGTTGTGAACATCCGCCGCAACCGCCGCTGCCTGCATCGGGGACAGCCCGTAGTGGTCATCCTGCGGATGGAAGCTGCGGATATGGCAGACCATCGACAGCCCGTCGGCCACCGGAAACCGGTGCTTGCGGCTTCCCACGGCATAATCATAGGCCATGGGCCATCCGTCCGATCCCGGCAGGATGCTGACGCGATCACTCCGCAGGACATGCAGCTCGTCCGGCAGCCCGTCCTCGGCGCCCACGGCCTCCAGGTATCCGTCGCCTGTCAGCAGAATCTGACCGTACAGCGCCTCGAACAGGTCGCCCTGCCCCTGCATCGGATTCGGCCGGGACAGAAGCGACAGCAGGGGATGCGACTCGAACCGACGCTCGCGGTCGCGAAGCACCAGAGGGATCGCTGCCGCCGCCTCGGCGATCAGTCGTACAGACCGGAACCCGACCGGGTTGGCCAGGAACCCCGCCCGGGTCAGGGATGCCGTGTCCCGGGCACTCCACGCCACCCGGCCCGATGTCGCATAGGCAATCACCGGCCCCGTGGCCGATGCCTTGCGTTCAGGCACGGTTTCACCGCCCCCTCGCGGCCGATGCCGCAGGAAATCGAATACCATCCTGTCGTCTCCTTGATTGCCCTTGCGGGCGCGATCAGCCCCGGATCAGAAAAGGCTACGGATCCCCGGCTTGCCCCGGTACGTCGTCGCAGGCTCGATCATTGCCTCGGTCAGCGCCCAGACCAGCGCATCCACCCGGTCGGGTGATCCTTTGCCCTCGAACCCCTTCACCGTCATCTGGCACATCTGGTCCTCCAGAACGTCCAGCCCCGGCACATGCGCCACGCGGCCCTGCTCATACAGCGCCGCCACCGGCTCGGCCCTGGCAACCTTGCCGACGCTTGCCCGAACGGCGCGGAACGGCACGAATGGATCCAGCTGGCGCACCACGCTTTCGACCATATTGCCGCCCTGGTTCACTTCCGCGACCATCCTGTCGGCCCCGTGCCGCGCCATTGCGTCCAGCGCCGCCTTCGCCCAGCCCGACGGGCTGCCAGACCGGACGCTCGCGTCTTCCAGTACGACCGACCGCCAGTCCGCCGGATCGCCCTCGGTGACGACCCCCACGACGACAATACCGCATTCGTCCGACGCCGCATGCCCGGACACCGGCGGGTCGACCGCCACCACCACCCGGGTGAACTGCGGCACCGCAGTCACCCGATGCGCGGCCAGTCCCTTGTGGGTCCAGAGCGCCCCGTCGATCGCATCCAGCAGTACTCCGTCCAACTCCTGTCGCTCGTGGACGGACCCACGGTAGCGCGCCCGCACCTCCTCGATGAATCCCTGGGCCAGATAGGCGCGGTTTGCTTCGGTCGGCGCCCGGGTCACCACGGTCGACGGAGCAGCCAGGATCTTCTTCAGAAGGGCCCTGGTCTGCGGGGTCGTCGTTACCACCACCCGCGGGCTGTCGCCCAGCCGCAACGTGAATTGAAGCATGTCCCAGGCATCCTGTGCCTTGCGCCACTTCGCCAGTTCGTCCACCCAGGCCGCGTCGAATTGAGGTCCCCGCAAGGACTCCGGGTCGGACGCCGAAAACAAGGCCGCCTCTGCCCCGTTTGGCCAGACCAGCCGCTTGCGCGTGGCCTGCCATTCCGGGCGCCGATCGGGCGGCGAGCAGGCCAGGATCCCGCTTTCCCCGAACACCATAACCTCGCGCGCCTGGTCGATCGTCTCGGCCACCAGCGCCACACGCCGACAGCGCCCGGCATCCAGGGGTCCGGCACCCTCGACCTGCGCCCGCACCCATTCCGCGCCGGCACGGGTCTTGCCAGCGCCGCGTCCGCCCAGGATCACCCAGGTCCGCCAGTCGCCCTCGGGCGGCACCTGATGCGGCAGGGCCCACACCTCGAACAGATACGGCAGCGCAGCCAGCGCCTCGCTGCTCAGATCATTCAGAAAGCCCTCGCTCAGATCCCGCGGCGCGCAGGCAAGCCATTCGCCGTCGGACCTCGTCTCGGGCTGCGTCAAGGTCAAGGGTGCCACCGCCGACACGCCCGGTGGATTCTTTTCTGACACGTTCTGCAACTCGGTGCCTTTCGTCAAAAAGATGCTCCAGCGCCTTTCGTGCCGATGAAGCGACGGCCCGGCCATCCGGACGTTCCGGCAACTCGCCGCGCTCCACCCTGCGCGCGTAGGACGCCAGAGCCAGGATCGCGGCCACGAACTGTTCCTCGGCAATACGTCCCAGGTCCTCGACCGGCAGGTCGAAGGTCGCAACCGTTGCAAAGCTCATGTCGGCCGATCACTCCCGTACCGGGCGCAGGGTTACCCTTGCACCCGGACAAGCAAAAAGGCGGCCATCCCGAGATGCCGCCTTACCCACTTTTCCCATCATGCCGTTCTTCTACCTGAGGGCGCTCGCTGAGTCAAGCAAAACCGCATGGGTTGCAACACCCACCGCGCGCTGTGCCCGCCCGGTTGCGTTCAATCTCCTGCGCCTCAGGCAGCCCCACGCGGGAGCACGTTGCGCATCCGCGTCAATTTCCGTCCTGCTGTTCCGAACGCTCGCGCTCGATCCGCCGCCATGCCGCGACGTTCCGGTTGTGCTCGTCCAGGGTCCGCGCAAAGGCGTGACCACCCGTTCCATCCGCGACGAAGAAGATATAGTCGCTGTCCTCGGGATCCAGCGCCGCAAGAAGGCTCTCAAGTCCCGGGTTTGCGATCGGGGTCGGCGGCAGACCCGAGATCACATAGGTGTTCCAGGGTGTCTCCCGCTGCAACTCGCTCTGGCGCAGACCACGCCCAAGGACGCCTTGCCCGTTGGTGACACCGTAGATCACCGTGGGGTCGGTCTGCAGCCGCATGCCCTGCCGCAGCCGGTTCACGAACACCGCCGCCACGCGGCGACGTTCCTCCGGCACGCTCGTTTCCTTCTCGATGATCGAGGCAAGAACCAGCGCTTCCTCGGGCGTGTCGATCGGCAACCCATCCACCCGGTTCGCCCAGGCATCGGCCAGTCGGGCTTCCTGTGCTGTCTGCATCCGTTCGATCAGGGCCGCCCGTGGCGACCCCGGTTGAACTTCGTAGCTGTCTGGTGCCAGCATCCCCTCGGACGGCAAGGTGGCCACTTCGCCCTCCAGGAAGTCGGCGGCGTTCAGGCTTTCGACGACCTGCCAGACCGTCGTTCCCTCCGCCACCGTCACACGGAACCGCGTATCCGAACGCTCGCGGATCGCCGTGTACTCCGGAGGAACATCGTCGCCCGGCGGAAAGGCGATCAACTCGACGTAACGCGCCGTCGCGGGATCAAGCTCGCGCACCTGAACCTGCGCCGTGGTCACGCCGACCCGAAAGATCACCTCCGTCCCGCAGGAACTCGCCCCACCGCGGGTCACGATGTCCACGATATCGGCCATGCTGGCGCCTTGCGGAATCAGAAAGCTGCCGGCCTTCAGCAACCCGGTCTTGTCCTCGTAGTCCGCGCCGACGCGAAAGATCGCGCCGCTCGTAATCGCGCCCTCGGCCAAAAGATCGCGGCTCACCCGCGCCATGTTCGACCCCGGCTCCACGCGGTAGCAGATCGAAGCCTCAAGCGGCCCGGGTCCGGCATACTGCCGTTGCGCCCACCCCAGCGCGCCAGCAACCGCCACCAGCGCAACGATGCCCAGCGTCAACGCATTGGACGCGATCGCCCGCCACATCAGCCCGTCACCCGCCGCAGAACCAGTGACGCGTTGGTGCCCCCGAATCCGAAGGAATTCGAAAGAGCCACATCAATTCGGCGCTCGCGCCTGGTATTCGGCACCAGGTCAAGGGCGGTTTCCACCGCCGGAGTCTCCAGGTTGATCGTCGGCGGGGCCACCTGATCACGGATTGCCAGCGTGCAGAAAATCGCTTCGACCGCGCCCGCGGCCCCCAGCAAGTGCCCGATGGACGACTTGGTCGACGACATGCTCGCCCGACCCGCCGCGTCTCCCAGCAACCGCTCGACCGCGCCAAGCTCGATCGTGTCCGCCATGGTCGAGGTGCCATGCGCGTTGATGTAGTCCACCGCGCCCGGCGCGATGCCCGCACGCGCCAGGGCCGCCGTCATGCAGCGAAATGCGCCATCCCCGTCCTCGGATGGCGCCGTGATGTGGTAGGCGTCGCCCGACATCCCGTATCCCACGACCTCGGCATAGATCTTCGCACCACGCGCCACGGCGTGTTCGTATTCTTCCAATACAACAACGCCCGCACCTTCGCCCATCACGAACCCGTCACGGTCGGCGTCGTAGGGGCGGCTGGCACGCTCAGGTTCCGACCCGCGCTTGGTCGACAGCGCCTTGCAGGCGTTGAACCCGGCAATCCCGATCTCGCAGATCGGGCTTTCCGCGCCCCCTGCCACCATCACATCGGCATCGCCCCCCTGGATCAGCCGCGCGGCATCGCCGATCGCATGCGCGCCCGTGGAACAGGCCGTCACCACCGCATGGTTCGGCCCCTTGAAGCCGAACCGGATGGACACCTGCCCGCTCACCAGGTTGATCAGCGCGCCCGGAATGAAGAACGGCGACACCCGGCGCGGCCCCTTTTCCTTCAGCAATAGCGCCGTATCGGCGATCGAGGACAACCCGCCGATCCCCGACCCGATCATCACGCCGGTACGCAGCCGGTCGGCCTCGGATTCCGGCATCCACCCCGCATCGCGCACCGCCTGCTCGGCCGCCGCCATTCCGAACAGGATGAAGTCGTCGACCTTGCGGGCCTCCTTCGGCTCCATCCAGTCGTCGGGGTTGAAGCTGCCATCCGACCCGTCGCCGCGCTTGACCTCGCAGGCATAGGTCGTGGCCAGATGGCTCGCGTCGAACCGCGTGATCTGCGCCGCGCCCGACTTTCCCGCCAGAAGGCGCGACCAGGTCACCTCGACGCCTGTGCCCAATGGCGTGACAAGCCCCAGACCCGTGATCACGACACGTCGCATGCCAGCCCCCGCCGCAAGTAACATTCAGCGGCCAGATAGCCCGACCGACCGAAGGGGGGCAAGTCCCGGGGACGCGCTGGCCCCGCGCCCGCTCAGTCCGGCAGAAACCTGCCAAACCGACCGCCGCCAAACACCAGGGGAGCGCCCTCACCCATTGCGGCACGCAGCACACGGCCCACCACGATTGCATGGTCGCCACCGTCGTGAACGGCCGCACGGGCGCATTCAAACCGCGCGAGGCAGCCAATGATCACCGGCACCCCTTCCGCATTAGTCGTCCAGTCCAGATCGCCAAACGCAGCTGCGTCCCGCGCAAACCCGGCGCCGACCATGCCCTGCGCATCGGACAGCACATGGATCGCATAGTGACTTGCCGCCACGAACGGCGCGAACCGCCGCGACGACTTGGCCGGCGACCACAGCACCAACGGCGGGTCAAGTGACAGCGACGCGAAACTGTTCGCCGTGATTCCCATGGGACCTGCGGGCGTGGCGCAGGTGACGATCGTCACACCGGTCGTGAACTTGCCCAGCGCATCGCGGAACGCCCGCGCCGTTTCCGGCCCCGGAACAAAGGTCTCCGCCATCACGCCACCGCTTCCGTCCATATTAGGCAACCTCTCGCCCAAGCGCCGCTGTGTAAAGCTCGAACCATGTCTCGCGGTCCATCGGCACCCTCATGGCCTCCCCAATCGCTGCGATCCGGGCCGGATTGTTCGTGCCCATGACGGGAATGATCCGCGCCGGATGAAGCAGCAGCCAGGCCGTCGCCACGGCAGCCCTGTCCACCCCATGCTCGTTCGCGATCCGCTCCAGCACCGCCTGCACCGCGCCGGACCCCGTCATCAAGGCCCCGCCGCCCAGCGGCGACCACGCCATCACCGGCAGTCCCCGTTCCTGCAGGAACGCCAGATCCCCGTCCGTGAAAGGCTCCAGATGCGACAGGCTCAGTTCGATCTGGTTCGTCACCAGCTTGCTGTCCATGGCCGATTGCAACAGTGTGAAATCCCAGGGCCGAAAGTTCGACACGCCAACGCTGCGCACCTTGCCCGACGCCACCAGCGCATCCAGCACGCCGCCCGTCTCCTCGTGATCCATCATCGGGTCGGGCCGGTGAATCAGCAGCAGGTCGATCACCTCCACATCCATGGCGCGCAAGCTGGCCTCGACAGCCTGCGTCACATGGGCAGCCCCGGTGTCATAGTGCTTGACCCGCGCCCCCGCGTGCCGGCCCACGGGTGCCACGATCCCACATTTCGTCACGATCTCGACCTTGCGCTTCAGGTGCGGCGCCGCCTTGAACGCAGCCCCCAGGATCGCCTCTGCCGTGTAGCCGCCATAGATGTCGGCCTGATCCAGCGTGGTGATCCCCTGCGCCAGACAGGCCTCGATCTTGGCCTGCACATGGGCAGGCGAGGTATCGGCGTCATCCCCCAGCCGCCACATCCCATAGACGATGCGGCTCAGCTTCACGCCCTTGGCAATCTTGACCCGTTCCATCGACCCGGCCTTCACCGTCGCACTCCCACACCCAAGGGTGTCGCCGGCACTTGCGTCGGCACCCGCCCGTATTCCGTCGGCAAGGAACAGGTCTTCAGATGCGGCAGCACCTTCGTCCCGAAATGCCGGCACTCGTCCAGATGCGGATAGCCCGAGAAGATGAAGGCCCGGATTCCCATGCGCTGGTACGCCTCGATCTCGGACATAACCTGATCGACCGACCCGACCAGTGCCGCCCCGCATCCCGACCGCGCGCGCCCGATCCCGGTCCACAGGTGCGGCTCCACATAGCCGAACTGATCGGCCAGTTCCCGCGCCCGCGCCTGTCGCGCCACGCCCAGCGACCCGGCATCATGGGCACGTTCCCGGATGATCTGCCCGAACTCGTCATCCAGCTTCGACACCAGATGCTCCGCGTATTCCTTCGCCTCGGCTTCGGTATCCCGTACGATCATGTGCACCCGCAGCCCGTAATCCAGCGTCCGCCCGTACTCCGTCGCCTTCGCCGCCACGGCGCGCATCCGCTCGGCGATGTCCACCTTGGGCTCGGGCCACATCAGGTAGACGTCGCAGGCCCGCGCGCACAGGTCGATGGCATCGGGCGAATAGCCCCCGAAATACATCAGCGGCCCGCCGTTCTGCTGATAGGGCCTCGCGGGGTCCGTCGGCACGCCCTTGAACGCGTAGAACTCGCCGTCGTAGTCGATGGTCTCGCGCGTCCACGCCTGCCGCAAGATCTCCACCACCTCGCGCGACCGGCGATAGCGCAGCGCGCTGTCCTCCTTCTGGCCGGGGAAATCGGAGCTGATGATGTTGATCGTCAGCCGCCCCGTCAGCATGTGGTCGAGCGTGGCAATCGTGCGCGCCAGCATGACGGGGTGCATCTCGCCGCAGCGCACGGCGGCCAGCATGTTGATCCGGTCGGTCAACGGCGCACAGCCCGCGACGAACGACAGCGTGTCCTGCCCCACCTGATAGGACGACGGGCACAGGATGTTGCGATACCCCAGCCGCTCGGCCTCGCGCAGGATGCTGGAACAATGCGCCCAGTTCGACCGCAAGTCCCCGTCCGGCACGCCAAGGTATTCGTAGTCGTCCGAACACAGCGCCGCGAACCACGACACCTCCAGCGCGTCCAGCCCTTCGGACGTGATCGGAACGATGCTCATGGCGCGGCCCTCCTGCCCCCGGAATGGCCCTTGCCTAGCACCCCGCGATCAGTGCATCAATGCTGGATCAATTTCCGAAGCCAGCAATGCCAGACACAGCTGCCCTGCCCCTCTACCTGCGTATCGCCGAGACGCTGATCCGCGACATTCGCGCAGGTCGCTTGGCAGAGGGCGCGCGGTTGCCTCCGGAACGCGACATGGCGCGAGAAATGGGCGTGTCCGTCGGCACGCTGCGCCGTGCGCTCGACGAGATGCAGGCCAAGGGCCTGCTCACCCGCATCCAGGGTTCTGGAAATTACATCAGGAACGCCACGGAACCCGATCATGTCTATGCCTTCTTTCGGCTGGAGCGTGCAGAGGGCGGCGGCCTGCCGACGGCAGAACTCCTGTCGTTCCATCGCCTCCCAAAGCCGGACGACGCCCCCAACTTCGGCCCCGCACCGGACGCCTGGCGCATCCGCCGCCTGCGTCGCATCGGTGGCGATCCGGCCGCGATCGAGGAAATCTGGCTCGACAGTGCCCGCGCGCCCACCCTCCTGCCCGAGGACCTCTCGGAAAGCCTCTACCGGACGTATCGCCAGCGTCTGCGCCTGACCATCGCCCGTGCCGAGGACCGCGTGGGCACCGCGCGGGTTCCCGATTGGGCGCCACCCGCCTTCGCGCCGAAACCCGGAAGCCTCGCAGGATTCATCGAACGCTGCGCCTGGGCGGATGACAACCGGCCCGTGGAATACAGCCGAACCTGGTTCGACGCGGGGCTCGCCCGCTACGTTTCCCGCCTGAAATAGGAAAGATCATGACAGACGCGGTCCGCTACGGCCTGATCGGGGCCGGGATGATGGGGCAGGAACACCTGCGCAATCTGGCCCTCGTGCCGGGCGCACAAGTGGTGGCGCTGGTCGAACCCGACGCGGCCATGCGCGCCAGCGCCCTCGCCCTCGTTCCCGGCGCCGACGCCGAACCCGATGTCGGCGCGCTCCTGTCCCGGCCCGACCTAGACGCGCTGGTGATCGCTTCGCCCAACCACTGCCACGTCGACCAGCTTGCCCGCATCGCCGACACCCGTCCCTTGCCCGTGCTGGTGGAAAAGCCGCTCTATACGCACGCAAGCGACGCGCCCCGGATCGCAGCCCTGGCAGCCGTCTTCCCCGCCCCCCTCTGGGTCGCCATGGAATACCGCTACATGCCCCCCATCGCCGCATTCATCGACAGGGCTCAGGCGACGACCGGCGGCATCCGCATGTTGACCATTCGCGAACACCGCTACCCCTTCCTCGACAAGGTCGGCGCCTGGAACAGGTTCGCGGCGAACTCGGGCGGCACCTGGGTCGAGAAGTGCTGCCACTTCTTCGACCTGATGCGCCTGATCCTGCGGTCCGACCCGGTCCGCATCGCAGCCTCCGCGGGCCAGGCGGTCAACCACCTCGACGAACGCTATGCCGGCCAGACCCCCGACATCGACGATCACGGATACGTCCTGGTGGACTTCGCCAGCGGGGCCCGCGCCATGCTGGAACTGTGCATGTTCGCCGAAGGCTCCAAGTATCAGGAAGCCGTGTCAGCCGTCGGGCCGCTCGGCAAGATCGAAGCCCTGGTGCCCGGCCCCACCCGGTTCTGGCCCGCCCACCTCGGCCCTGCCCCCGTGCCCCACCTGGTCCTAAGCCCGCGCGACCCTGCGGGGGAAGAGGTCGTTCCCATCCCGGTGGACCCGGCCCTGCTGGCGGCAGGGGATCACAACGGGTCCACCTTCTACCAGCACCTCCGGTTCAACGCGGCCGTCCGGGGGGCGGGGCCGGTCGAGGTGACGGCCCGTGATGGCGCCTGGGCCGTCCGGATGGGGCTGGCCGCGCAGGAGGCCGCGCGGTCGGGCG
>CAYYOE010000017.1:0-24594 GCA_964473055.1 uncultured Rhodobacterales bacterium
TCTCGCATTCTTCCTTGAAGTTCGTCTCGATGATCCCCGACCGCCCGCCGCCAATGGCCGAGCAATAGGACAGCCCCAGTTCCAGCGCGCGACCGGTGGCATCCTGGTGGACGGCCACCAGACAGGGCACGCCGCCGCCCTTGACGAACTCGCCGCGCACGGTGTGGCCGGGCCCCTTGGGCGCCATCATGATGACGTCTACGCCGGGCTTCGCCTCGATCAGGCCGAAATGGACGTTCAGGCCGTGGGCAAAGGCGATGGCGGCGCCTTCGCGCAGGTTGTCGTGGACATACTTGCGATAGGTCTCGGCCTGCAGCTCGTCAGGCATGGTGAACATGACCAGATCGGCCCACTTGGCCGCCTCGGCGATTTCCATCACCTTCAGACCCTCGGCCTCGCACTTCGCAGCACTGGGCGAGCCTGCGCGCAGGGCGACGACGATGTTCTTCGCACCTGAATCGCGCAGGTTCAGCGCGTGCGCGTGGCCCTGGCTGCCGTAGCCCAGGATCGCCACCTTCTTGTCCTTGATCAGGTTCACATCGCAGTCGCGATCGTAATAGACGCGCATGGCCTCACTCCCTCGGGCTGTCCGGTTCTTGACCGCAGCGCTGTGGAACGATCGCGCCGGGCTGTCAAGGATGGGGTGGCAGGCAAAGGGCCCAGGCGGGGGCGAAGGCGGGGGGCTCTGCCCCCCGGGCCGCCCGTGCCGGGCGTCCTCCCCCCGGGATATTTGAACCATATCGAAGAGGACTTCAGGTCCTGTTAACCATGACCATGTCATCCCCGGGGGGCGGTACAGGCGGGGACGCCGATGACCGCCCATGTCGAAGGCCTCGCCCGGACCGCTTGGCCGAGCCGCCGGACCGGGCGAGGCACCTCCCCGGGCCAATCACTTCGATATGGTTCAAATATCCCGGGGGTACGGGGGCAGAGCCCCCGCCCCGAGCACCGGTCTTGCCCACGGTATGCCGCCGTAGGCTTTGCCAAGCGCCGACATCCGCCCTAAGCCGTCCCCAAGTACGGAGAGGATTAAACATGCCAGCCCTGCGCGACGACATCGACCCCGACGGCCTTCTGGAATTTTCGGTCGTTTTCACCGACCGATCGCTGAACCACATGTCCCGCGCCTTCCAGGGCGTGATGCGCGACATCGGCCGCATCCTGCGCGAGGTCTACTCGGCCGAGGCCGTCGCTGTCGTGCCGGGCGGCGGGACCTACGCAATGGAGGCGGTCGCGCGGCAGCTGGCGACCGGGCGCCGCGCGATGGTCATCCGCAACGGCTGGTTCAGCTACCGCTGGACGCAGATCTTCGAGGCGGGCCGCATCCCGACCGACGAAATCGTGCTGAAGGCCCGCCGCACCGGCAACGCTGCCGATGCGCCCTTCGCGCCCGCCGCGATCGAGGATGTCGTCGCCCGAATCCATGCCGACCGCCCGGATGTTGTCTTCGCCCCGCATGTGGAGACGAGCGCGGGGATCATCCTGCCCGACGCCTACATCCGCGCCGTCACCGATGCCGTGCACGCGGTGGGCGGAATCTTCGTGCTCGACTGCATCGCGTCGGGCTGCGCCTGGGTGGACATGGCCGCCACCGGGGTGGACGTGCTGATCTCGGCGCCGCAGAAGGGCTGGTCGGCGCAGCCGTCGGCGGGCCTCGTGATAATGTCCGAAGAGGGCCGCGCGCGGGTCAAGGCGGCGCAATCCACGTCCTTTGCCGTCGACCTGGGCAAGTGGCTGGCGATCATGGAGGCCTATGAGGGTGGCGGCCATGCCTATCACGCCACCATGCCCACCGATGCCCTGCGCGCCTTCCGCGACACGATGCTGGAGATGGAAGGAATCGGCTGGGGTGCGCTGAGTGACGCGCAATGGGACCAGGGCCACAAGGTGCGCGCGCTGTTCGCGGGGCGCGGCATCCGCTCGGTGGCCGCCGACGGGTTCGGTGCGCCGGGCGTGGTGGTGAACTACACCGCCGACCCCGAGTTCCATAATGGCAAGAAGTTCATGGCCGAGGGGCTGCAGATCGCCGCCGGCGTGCCGCTGATGTGCGACGAGGGGCCGGATTTCCGCACGTTCCGCATTGGCCTCTTCGGGCTGGACAAACTGCGCGACGTGGATGCGAGCGTCGGGCGGCTGGCGGCGGCGCTCGACCGGGTGATGTGACGCCTCAGGCGAGCGGGCGCGCCGCACCCGTCCCGCCCAGCCCGGCCCGCATCACCGCCTGCCGGACGGGCGCCACCCCGTGCACCGCGCGCAGGCCCATCAGGCGCGCGGCCTGCAGGGGCGCCGCGCCCGACCCCACCACGCGGTTGAACAGGTCGATCGCCGTTGCGCGTGCGCGGATGTCCCCCTCGCGCGCCCGGGCGAAGGCCGCCAGCATCGCGGGTGCACCGAGGTTTCCGGGCGAAGCTGCCGCTATCGCTTCAAGCGCCGCCACATCGGCGAGCGAGGTGTTCAGCCCCTGCGCCCCGATCGGCGGCATCACATGGGCCGCTTCGGCAATCACCGCCACCCGTTCGCCGCTCAGCCGGTCGGCGCGCATGGTGACGATCGGCCATTGCCGGATCGGCGAGGCCACGGCCATGGGCCCCAGGACATGGGCCGCGCGCATGGTCATCACTGCGCCCAGCTCGTCCAGCGGCAGCCGCGCCAGGGCTACCGCTTTTGCCCCGGGGTTCATCCAGACAATGGCGGACGCCGGGCTGCCGCCGACGTCCGGAAGCGGCACCATCGTGAAGGGCCCACCTTCGTGGTAGACCTCGGTCGACACGTTGCCGTGCGACACCTCGTGCGTGGCGACAAAGGCCAGCGACACCTGCCCGTAGCGCGTCACCTGCGCGCCGATGCCCGCCGCAGTGCGCAAGGGACTGTCGCGCCCGTCGGCGGCAACGGCCAGCCGCGCCGACAGCCGCGCGCCGTCCGACAGCGTCACCAGCGCGGCAGTCGTGCGCTGCACCAGCCCCGCGAACCCGACCCCAAGCCGCAGGTCCACGCCCGGGTGCGCCGCGGCCGCCGCCGTCAGTTCGCGCCGCGTGACCCAGTTGAGCAGGTTCCACCCGAAGGGCTGGTCGCCCAGGTCGGACGCCCGGAAATCGCGCGTGTCCCGCAACACGGGCGGGTCGCCCGCGGTATCGACTATTCGCAGTACATCCAGCGGTGTGGCCAGGGGCGCCAGTCGGTCCCACAGGCCAAGGCGGGCAAACAGCGCCTGCGATGGTTGCAGGAAGGCAGTTGACCGCAGGTCCGACCCATCGTCGTCCCCGTCCGCCGCGGGGGGCGCGGGATCGGCGACGGTTACCTGGAACCCCGCCCCAGCTAGCGCCAGCGCCGCCGTCAGTCCCGCAATCCCGGCGCCCGATATGAAGATGTCGGTCTGGTGCATGGCCCTGTCCTCCTGTGCCGGACCTAGGGCGCTACGAAGCCCCCGCACAGGCGGCAGATCAGCGCGGCCGCCCGAGGGGTGACAGAAACCCGGACAGGTCATCGGTATGGTGGTGGATGTGGTCAGCAGGTTCGGGGTCGGGCGCGACATGGACCGTTCGCAACCCCAGCGCGTGCGGCACGGCCAGGTTGCGGGGGTCGTCCTCGAACATCGCGGCCGCCTGCGGGTTCAGTCGATCGCGGGCAAACACGGCATCGAAGGCGTCGCGGTCAGGCTTCGGGCGAAACCCCGCATGTTCCACCCCATAAACCGCGTCGAACAGCCCGGTCAGCCCGCGCGCGGCTAGCACCCGCTCGGCATAGGGCGCGCTGCCGTTGGTATAGACGATGCGCCGCCCCGGCAGGTCGCGGATCCGTGCCGCCAGGTCGGGGTCGGGTTGCAGCCGGTCCAAAGGAATGTCGTGCACCTCAATCAGGTAGGGTTCGGGATCAACTCCATGTTCCGCCATAAGCCCGGCCAGCGTGGTGCCGTAGCGCCGCCAGTAGTCGGCCCGAAGTCGGTCGGCCGCACCGGCCTCGATTCCCAACACCTCTACGATATAGGCCGTCATGCGCCGGTCGATCAGGTCGAACAGGCGGGCAGACGGCGGATACAGCGTGTTGTCCAGATCGAAGACCCAAGTGCGGACATGCGAGAAGGCGTCAGTAACCATGCGGGCTTGCCCCATCCTGCGCGGAGCCCGCTGTTCACATGGATGTGCAGGGCGTTCAAGCGGTCAGGCGGCGCGGTGATATCCCGGCCCCCCGGCCCGGAAAGCCAGCAGGCGCCGCACGGCCCCCCCATGCGACGCCTGCGACTACGCCTGAACGGACAGGCCCTACCCTCACCCGCGCGGACCATTGCGTCTGGCCCGCGCCCACCGGCCGTGTCCTGTCACTCGTCAAGCTACCAAAAGCCGAAACACCACTCACGCAACGCCCTGAGCCACACATAAGCGATCTAATGCCACATAAGAAGACCTAATATTCGAGGGCGTCTCAATCCGGCAGCCTTGCCCAGGAGACAAGTCGGGACGCCAACATCCGCGCGGGGCAATTCACGTCTTGTAAATGTTGAACTTTAATGGGGTTTCGCGGGCCCGAAACCGGCGACGACACCCTGGTCGCCGCAGAATGCAACGGACTGTTTCTCTTGCTGCGACAGCCCCGTCAGGCTGCACCGCTGCCGCCCTGCGACCGTGGCACGCCAAACCCAGCCCGTTGATGCGCCGGAATCACTCCTGGTCACGGCCACGTCGCAATCGCTGGGCCTGTCGGCCAAAGCGTCCGGCGGCCTTCAATGCGGCAGGTGCTCGGTCAGCAGCGCCGCGACAGCGCCGCCGTCCACCCCATCGGCCACGAAGGCCTGCCCGATCCCGCGTGCCAGCACGAAGCGCAGGCGTCCGTCCACCACCTTCTTGTCCTGCGCCATCAGCGCCAGCAGGCCCTCGGGCCCCGGTAGGTCACCTGGAATGTCGGACAGGTCGCGCCGCATCCCCATCGCCGCAAGGTGCGCGCGAACACGGCTGGGGTCTTCCTGACTGCACAGGCCCAGCCGCGCGGACAGGTCGAACGCCAGCGCGCAGCCGATCGCCACCGCCTCGCCATGCAGCAGCCGGTCGGAATACCCCGTGGCGGTTTCAAGTGCATGGGCGAAGGTATGGCCAAGGTTCAGAAGTGCACGGTCGCCTTCCTCGGTCTCGTCGCGCGCGACGATTTCGGCCTTCATTGCCACCGATCGCGCCACCGCCTGCGCGCGCAGGGCCCGGTCGCCCACGGCCAGTTCGGGGCCTTGTCGTTCCAGCCAGCCGAAGAACGTGGCATCCCCCAAGAGACCGTATTTGACCACCTCGCCATAGCCCGACAGGAACTCGCGCGGAGGCAGGGTATCCAGCAGACCGATGTCGGCCAGAACCAGGGACGGCTGGTGAAACGCGCCGACAAGGTTCTTGCCGTGAACTGAATTGATGCCGGTCTTGCCGCCCACCGAACTGTCCACCTGCGCGAGCAGCGACGTGGGGATCTGCACGAAGCGCACGCCGCGCCGCAGGACGGCCGCAGCAAAGCCCGCAAGATCGCCGATCACGCCGCCGCCCAGCGCCACCACCACGTCGCGCCGTTCCACCCGTTCGGCCAGCAGCCAGTCCACCGCGCGGGCGAACTGCGGCCAGCCCTTCGTGCCCTCGCCCGGCGGCAGGGCAAGTGCGCTGACCGCGATGCCCGCGCCCGCCATCGCGTCGTGGAAGGCGGGCAGATGCAGGCCGGCCACCGTCTCGTCGGTCAGCACCGCCACGCGCGGACGACGCAGCAGGGGCCCCACAAGGCCCGGCGCGGCAGCGATCAGCCCCTCGCCCACGATCACGTCATAGGACCGCGGCCCGAGGTCCACGCGCAGGGTGGTGGTCATGTCAGTCCTCCAGCACGTCGGGGCGGGTGGCCAGCACCTCGATCACGCGGGCGGCCATGTCGTCGATGGAATAGTCCGGTCGCGCCGAGACCGTCAGGTCGGCAAGCGCATAGACGGGGTCGCGCGCCGCGACCATTTCGGCGAGCGTTGCCTTGGGATTCGGAGTGCGCAGCAAGGGCCGGGTATCCTTGTGGCGGACGCGCGCCCAAAGCAGCCCGAGATCCGCCTTCAGCCAGACCGACACCCCCATGCGCGAGATCAGGGCCCGGTTGGCTTCCGCCATGAAGGCACCGCCGCCGGTGGACAGCACGCCCTTGCGTGGCTGGGCCAGCAAGCGGGCGATTACCTCGGTCTCGCGGGCACGAAAGAAGGATTCGCCATCGCGCGAGAAAATCTCGGCGATCTCCATCTGGGCCGCCTTCACGATCTCGGCGTCCGAGTCGAGGAAGGGCACGCCCAGGCGCCGCGCCACCGCCATGCCCACCGCCGTCTTGCCCGATCCCATCATCCCGACGAGTACAACGGTCTTTTTCAGACTGTACGGCACGGTCGGCGGTCCTTTGCGCATCGGCGGTCGTCGGTCCTGAATGGCGTGAAGCCACAGGAAATGCCATATAGAAAACCGGAACGTCACCCGAAGAGGTGGCGACCGGGGCAGGACGCAAGGAAAGGCAGGCCGAATGGGCCGGATTTTGAAGGTTTTGGCCGTGCTTGGCGTGATCGGCGCCGGGGCATTGGTCGGTTTCGCCTATCTGGGCGATCTTGCGCCCGATCAGGCCGAGGTACGATTGCCGGTGACACTGGATGCGAACTGACGGGGTGATGCAGGAGACGTGCGGCCGGCATCCCGCGCGGCTGACTGGGCTCGCTGCCGCGATCTGGCTGCTGCTGGCATCCGCCGGAGCGACCCAGGATCCGGCTGCGACGGCGGGCGATGCGTCTGCAGTTCCTCCTCCCATGCGTCCCGCACCTTCCGAATCCCCGGTGGCGGCCCCGCTTTCGGCAATCGACTGGCTGTCGCAAAGCCTGGCCACACCCCCGGCCCTGCCCGGAACGCCCGGGGACATCGCCGTGACTGCCCTGCCAGAGGCGGTGACGGTTGCGCCCCTGACAGGGCCGCGGCCCGACGCCGTAGGCCTGCTGCCACCGTCGGTTTCGGGATTGCCGCGCGATCTCTGGGGGCCCGGGTCGGCGGCCGATATCGCAGGACGTCTGACCGTGGACGCCGGGCGGTTCCTGCCCGCGCTGCGCGACCTGTTCACGCGGATCCTGCTGGCCGAGGTCGATCCGCCGGCGGATACCGGCTGGCCGTCGCGCCTGCTGGTGGCGCGACTGGACGCGCTGCTGGCGCTGGGCGCGCTTGATGAAGCCGGGGCGTTGCTGGACAGGTCGGGGGCCGAGGATCCGGCGCTGTTCCGGCGCGCCTTCGACGTGGGCCTGCTGACGGGAAGGGAAGCCTCGGCATGCCGACTGTTGCAGCGCACGCCGGACCTGTCGCCCACCTTTCCCGCACGCATCTTCTGCCTCGCCCGGTCGGGTGACTGGAACGCCGCGAACCTGACATTGGAAACAGGGCGCGCCCTGCGCGCGATCACGCCAGCCGAGGACGCGCTGATGACGCGGTTCCTGGACGAGGACCTTGATCACGACGCGGTTCCGTTGCCCCTGCCCGCGCGACCCTCGCCGCTGGAGTTCCGCCTGTACGAGGCGATCGGCGAGCCGGTGCCAACCACTACCCTGCCCCGTGCCTATGCCCATGCCGACCTGCGCCCGACAACAGGCTGGAAAGCGCAGGTCGAGGCCGCCGAACGGCTGGCCGCTGCCGGGGCGATCGCCCCGAACCGTTTGCTGGGGCTCTACACCGAGCGGCGGCCGGCCGCGTCGGGTGGGGTCTGGGACCGGGTCGCGGCCTTTCAGGCATTCGACCGGGCGCTTGGCGCGCGCGACGCAACGGCAGTCGGACGCAGCCTTCCGCAGGTCTGGGAGGCGATGGCCGCCGCCGACCTCGAAGTGGCCTTTGCCGAGCTGTTTGCCGCGGAACTGGCCGAGGTGCCCCTGACAGGCGAGGCCGCGCGACTGGCCTGGCGCATCCGGCTTCTGTCGGCGCGTTACGAGGCGGCCGCCAGGGATATGCCGGGTGGCGATGCAGCGGTGCCCATGGACCGGTTCCTCGCCGCCCTCGCGCAGGGCCGACCCGCCGACGCGCCCGCACCCAATGCCCGCGCCGCGGCCATCACCGCAGGTTTCTCGACCGGCGCCCCGCCCACACGGCTTGCCGCCCTGGTCGCGGCGGGGCGTCTGGGTGAGGCGATTCTGCGCGCGCTGACCCTGGTGAATGACGGCGCCAGCGGGGACTATGCGCAGGTGACCGACGGGCTGGCGCTGTTGCGTCAGGCCGGTCTGGAGGATACCGCGCGCCGCGCGGCGCTGCAGATGCTGATCCTCGACCGCCGGGGGTAGCGATGCAGGCCGACGGTCGCTGGACGCAAGGATTCCTCGAGGCGATGGCCGCAGAACGCGGCGCGGCACGCAACACGCTTCTGGCCTATGGCCGTGACCTGGCCGACCTGTCCGGGTTCCTTGCCGGACGCGGGCGCGATTTCTCGACCGCCACCCAGGCAGACATCGAGGCCTGGCTGGTCGCCTCCGATGCCGCGGGGCTTGCCCGTGCCACGCGGGCGCGACGCCTGTCCTCGGCGCGGCAGTTGTTCCGGTTCGCCCATGAAGAAGGCCACCGCGCGGACAACCCGTCGATCCGGCTGACAGGCCCGGGCCGTGCCGCACGCCTTCCCAGGACACTGACGCCCGACGAGGTGAACCGACTGCTGGCGGCGGCGGGCGAGACGGGCCGCACGGCCGCCGACCGCGTACGCAATGCCTGCCTGCTGGAACTGCTCTATGCCACGGGCCTGCGCGCCAGCGAACTGGTTTCGCTGCCGATGGCCGCAGTGCGGGGTGACCCGCGCATGATCCTTGTGCGCGGCAAGGGCGGCAAGGAGCGGATGGTCCCGCTCTCCGATCCTGCCCGCGGCGCCCTGTCTGCCTGGATCGCCCTGCGCGATACCGACGACACGGCCCTGCGCGCCCGCCGACTGCCCCCACCACGCCACCTGTTTCCGTCGGACGGTGCCGCGGGGCATCTGACGCGGCATCGGTTCCACGGGATCGTCAAGGAAATCGCGGTGCGCGCCGGCCTGTCGCCCGCGCGCGTCAGCCCCCACGTCCTGCGCCACGCCTTCGCCACGCATCTGCTGGAGAACGGCGCCGACCTGCGCGTGATCCAGACGCTGCTGGGACATGCCGACCTGTCTTCAACCGAAATCTACACGCATGTCCTCGAGGAACGGCTGAAGGCGCTGGTGCTGACGCACCACCCGCTGGCCAATCCCGCGAACGGGCCCTGACGGCCTTGCCAGTCCCCCTCCCCTTCCCCTAGATGCCTCCTCACCACGACCGGAGCCCGACATGGACCCCGCGACCGCCACCGACCTGGCCTCGACCTTGCGTTTCGACGCTGCATTCCTGACGACAGCCGCCGCAATCCTCTTCCTGCTGGTTCTGTCGGCCTTCTTTTCGGGGTCGGAAACCGCGCTGACCGCGGCATCGCGCGGGAAACTGCGGACGCAGGCCGACAAGGGCGATGCAGGGGCCGGGCGCGCCCTGCGTCTGACAGACGACAGCGAGCGGCTGATCGGGTCGATCCTGCTGGGCAACAACGTCGTCAACATCCTCGCGGCCTCGCTCGCGACCGCGCTGTTCACGCGCGCCTTTGGCGATTCAGGCGTGGCCCTGGCGACACTGGTGATGACCGTGCTGGTGCTGGTGTTCGGCGAGGTGCTGCCCAAGACCTACGCCATCACCAACGCGGAACGCGCCGCCGCCTTCGTGTCGGCGCCTATCCGGGTGGTGGTTCTGCTCTTCGCCCCGCCCGTCACGGTGGTCCGCGCCCTCGTGCGCGGGGTGCTGCGTCTGTTCGGGGTGGTCGCCGACCCCGACAGCCGCATTCTGGCGGTTCGCGAGGAAATTGCCGGTGCGATCAGCCTCGGCCATTCCGAAGGCGCGATGGAAAAGGACGACCGCGACCGCCTGCTGGCCGCGCTGGACCTCGGCGACCGCACCGTGGACGAGATCATGCGCCACCGCAGCCAGATCGAGATGATCGACGCCGACATGGCCCCGCAGCAGGTCCTCGCCACGGTTCTGGCCTCGCCGCACTCGCGCCTGCCGGTCTATCGCGGCAACCCCGAGAACGTCGTGGGCGTGCTGCACCAGAAGGACCTGCTGCGCGCCATGTATGCCCGCCGCACCGAGGCCCCCGAGGGGACCAGCGAAGAGGACATCTTTGACGGCTTCGACGTGACGGACGTGGCCAAGAAGCCCTATTTCGTGCCGGACACGACCTACCTGGACGACCAGATGAAGGAATTCCTGCGTCGCCGCAGCCACTTCGCCCTCGTGGTCGACGAATACGGGTCAATCATGGGATTGATCACTCTGGAGGACATCCTGGAAGAAATCGTGGGCGAGATCACCGATGAATTCGATGCCGCCGCCGCCGCTCCCCTGAAGCCGACCGAGGCGGGCGACTTCCTTGTGGACGGCGGCATGACGATCCGCGACCTCAACCGCGCGACCGACTGGTCGTTGCCGGACGACGAGGCGAACACGGTCGCCGGGCTGGTGATCCACGAGGCCATGACGATCCCCTCGGAAGGGCAGGCGTTCAACTTCCACGGCTTCCGGTTCGAGGTGCTGGCACGCAAGGAAAACCGGATCACGAAGCTGAAGATCCGCCCGCTCTGACAGCCGCACGCGAGTCCGATGCCATCGGCCCGGCAGCAGTTCGCCGGTCGGGGCTCGGCGACAGCGGCGCTGCCGCTTTCCTTCACTCTTGCCCAAATACCTCCGGGGGGAGGACGCCCGGCACGGGCGGCCCGGGGGGCGGCGCCCCCCGCCTTCCTGCGTCGCGCAGTCGTCGGCCTCGGGCCTTCAGCCCTCGGCCACCACGTCCTGACGCTGGGCGCCAAGGCCCTCGATCCCCAGTTCCACCACATCGCCCGGCTTCAGGTAGCGCGGCGGCTTCTGGCCCATGCCCACACCTGGCGGCGTTCCGGTCGAGATGACGTCGCCCGGATGCAGCGTCATGAACTGGCTGAGGTAGCTGACCAGATGCGCCACGCCATAGACCATCGTGGCGGTCGACCCGTCCTGCAGCTTCGCTCCGTTCACCGTCAGCCACATGGGCAGCGCCTGCGGGTCGGCCACCTCGTCGCGCGTCACCAGCCAGGGACCGAGCTGTCCGAAGTTGTCGCAGCTCTTGCCCTTGGTCCATTGGCCCGACCGCTCGATCTGGAAGGCGCGCTCGCTGACATCGTTGGTCACCGCATAGCCCGCCACATGGGCCAGCGCGTCGGCCTCGGACACATGTTTCGCACGGGTGCCGATGATGACGGCCAGCTCCACCTCCCAATCGGTCTTTTCCGACCCGCGCGGGATGACGATCGGGTCGTTCGGGCCGCAGATGGCCGAGGTCGCCTTCATGAAGATGATCGGCTCGGGCGGCACGGATGCGCCGGTCTCGGCGGCGTGGTCGGAATAGTTCAGCCCGATGCAGATGAACTTGCCCGTGCCTGTCACGCAGGGTCCAAGGCGGGTCTCCGGCGCCATGATGGGCAGGTGCGCGGGATCCACGCCCCGCAGCATGGCCAGCCCAGTGTCGGACAGCACGGCACCGCCGATGTCGGGCACCAGCCCCGTCAGGTCGCGGATCGTGCCGTCCTTGGCAAGCATCCCCGGGCGTTCGGCGCCAGGCGCGCCGTGGCGTAGAAGCTTCATGTCCGGTCCTTCCGTTCAGATGTTGGTCCAGCCGCCGTCGATCGTGTGGACGCCGCCGGTTGTGTAGGAACTGTCGTCGCTGGCGAGGTAGGCGACCAGGGCCGCCACTTCCTCGGCCGTGGCGATCCGCCCGATGGGCTGGCGGGCGGTGAAGGCAGCGCGGGCGGCGTCATAGTCGCCGGTCGCGTGCAGACGGGCCTGCAGGGACGGGCTGTCCACCGTGCCGGGGCAGATCGCATTGGCGCGGATGCCCTGGCCGATGAAATCCGCCGCGACCGATTTCGTCAGCCCGATGAGCCCTGCCTTGGTCGCGCCGTAGACGAAGCGGTTGGGTGCGGCGATGACCGAGGACGCGACGGATGCGATGGTGACGATCGACCCGCCGCCGCCCGCGATCATGCCGGGCAGCGCGGCGCGGATCAGCCGGTAGGCCGACGTCAGGTTCAGGTCGACCGAGAAGGCCCACCCGTCCTCGTCGCAGTCGAGGATCGTGCCGTGGGCCACGAACCCTGCGCATGATATCAGCGCGTCGATCCGGCCCGCCGCCGCCACACCCTCGGCGATCGCGCCCGGGTCGCGCACGTCCATCAGGCGCGTCTCGATGCGGCCCGGTCCCGCGTCCTCGGCCGTCAGCGCGGCCAGCGCAGCCGGGTCGATATCGGTGGCCAGCACCTCGGCGCCCTCGCGGGCCAGTCGCAGGGCCGAGGCCCGTCCGATCCCCTGCCCTGCCGCCGTCACCAGTGCGCGGCGGCCCTGCATGCGGTTCATGGTGTCCCCCCTTTTTTCGGGGATTTGCACGGGTGGGGCGGCGATTGTCCAGTGGGCATCCGGGTTTTGGGGCGCGCGCAGGACCGGGTGGCCAGTTTGTGCACATGTGCACAAACGATCAAACCATTGTTTTAAAACAATATGAGTCGTGCACGTTCATACGGTTTCAACCCCTGTGACCAAAGCCTTTCTGCCGCGCTCGTCCCGTTGCGCGGGCCGGAAGGCGCTGTCGCCAGATGGGCAGAGATACGGGAATTGCAGAGATACGGGCATCGCAGGGAACGGGCATCACAGGGAAACAGGCATCACAGGGAAACGGGCATCCGGGACAGAGAGGCATCATCGACAGGTTCGCCTGTTCTGATGCGGGCGGGGATCGCCAGGACGCAGTCAGGAAAGCGGGCGGAGAACGCCCACTAAATGGGCATTTTTGCGTTCTGCGCCAAAGTATGTTCAGGTGCTCCCGCAAACAGGGGCGTCGCCGTGCCGGGGGCAAGGGGCCGGGCATCGACGGGATACCCCCTTTCGGCCGCCTTTGGCCGTACGCCGATCGGCCTCGATGGTCGGGGCCAACATAACCAGACAGGAGGTTTCCTCATGTTCAGGAAAATCCTGGTGCCTATTGACCTCGGGCATCTTGACCGGCTGCAGAAGGCCCTGACCGTTGCCGGGGCAGAAGCCCGCCAGCACGGTGCAAGCGTCGTCTACATGGGCGTGACAGAGGAAACGCCGGGCGCCGTCGCCCACAATCCGAAGGAATACGAATCCAAGCTCGCGGCCCTTGCCGTCGAACAGGCCGGACTGCACGGCATCCCGGCCGAAGCGTTCCCGGTCGTCAGCACCGACCCGGCCGCCGAAATCAACAAGCTGATCCTGAAGGCGGTGAAGGACACCGGCGCCGATCTGGTGGTGATGGCCAGCCATCCGCCCCGGATGCTGGACTGGATCCTGCCGTCGCACGGCGGCCATGTCGCAGAACATGCCGGGGTTTCCGTGTTCGTCGTTCGCTGAGCCGGACTGCGCGATCTGCGAAAATACCAAGAGGGACACCCAATGAACGAGAACGAACACGACCCTCAGACCGAAGAACCGGCGGTCGAAGCGATCCCCGAGCCTGAGGGCGAAACGGAAATCATCGAGACCGAGTACACCATCGGGCAGGACAACATCGTCACCCGCAAATGGGTGTTCGAGTTCGACATCCACAATCCGGTCTTTCCGATCTCGGCGCTGGGAATCGTGCTGTTCACGTTCCTGACGCTGGCCTTCCAGAACGATGTCGAGCCGATGTTCGTGGGTCTGCGCGACTGGCTGACCGGCAATCTTGACTGGTTCTTCCTGCTGTCGGGCAACATTTTCGTGCTGGTCTGTCTGGGGCTGGTCGTCTCGCCCCTGGGCAGGGTGCGTCTGGGCGGACCGGATGCCACGCCGGATTTCGGCTATGTCGGCTGGTTTTCCATGCTGTTCGCGGCGGGCATGGGCATCGGACTGATGTTCTTCGGCGTGTCCGAGCCGATGTCGCATTATTCGACCGCCTTTGGCGGGATTTCCGTGGGCGAGGACGGTTTGCGCACCGACTGGGCGCCGCTGGGCGGCGCCGAAGGCAACGTGGACGAGGCGCGGCGGCTTGGCATGGCCGCCACGATCTTTCACTGGGGCCTGCACCCCTGGGCGATCTATGCCGTGGTGGCGCTGGCGCTGGCGCTGTTCAGCTACAACAAGGGCCTGCCGCTGACGATCCGCTCGGCCTTCTACCCGCTGCTGGGCGAGCGGGTGTGGGGCTGGCCCGGCCATGTCATCGACATTCTGGCGGTGTTCGCGACGCTGTTCGGGCTGGCGACATCGCTGGGGATCGGCGCGCAGCAGGCAGCGGCGGGGCTGAACTTCCTGTTCGGGCTGGGCACCGGAAACTCGATGCTGATCCTCTTGATCATCGTGATCACGCTGATCGCCATCGTCTCGATCATCCGCGGGCTGGAAGGCGGGGTAAAGGTGCTGTCCGAGGTCAACATGGGCCTCGCGGCGGTGTTGCTGCTGTTTGTCATCGTGGCGGGGCCGACGCTGGCCATCCTGACCGGCTTCTTCGACAACCTGCTGGCCTATGCCAGGCATCTGCCGGCGCTGTCGATGCCGTTCGGACGCGAGGATGCCAACTTCGCGCAGGGCTGGACGGCCTTCTACTGGGCCTGGTGGATCAGCTGGTCGCCCTTCGTGGGCATGTTCATCGCGCGCGTCAGCCGCGGGCGCACGGTGCGCGAGTTCATCATCGCGGTGCTGATCGTGCCGACGCTTCTGTCGGTCCTGTGGATGACGGCGCTGGGCGGCACCGCCATCGGGCAGGTGGTGAATGACGGTTATACCTCGGTGCAGGAGGCCGCGCTGGAGCTGAAGCTGTTCCAGATGCTGACGCAACTGCCGCTGACCGCGATCACGTCGTTCATCGGGATCGTGCTGGTGGTGGTGTTCTTCATCACCTCGTCGGATTCGGGGTCACTTGTGATCGACACGATCGCGGCGGGCGGCAAGACCAACGCGCCGGTCATCCAGCGTGTGTTCTGGGCCAGCTTCGAGGGAGCCGTTGCCATCGCGCTGTTGCTGGGCGGCGGCCTGGCGGCGCTTCAGGCGATGGCGGTGTCAACGGGCCTTCCCTTCACGCTGGTGCTGCTGGCGGCCTGCTACGCCGTCGTGCGCGGGCTGATGAACGAGCCGCGCGGCTAGGACCCGGGACGCGGAGCCATTGGAAGGGGCGTCCATCGGGCGCCCCTTTCTGCCGGAGGCCGCACCGTTTAGGCAGCTTGCGCGGCCGCTTTGCAGGACCTGTTCCGATGACCACCCCGCAGTTTCTGATCTTCGCCATTCTGGCCGGCACGATGGCGCTGTTCCTCTGGGGGCGGTTCCGGCATGACGTGGTGGCGCTGCTGGCCCTGATGGCCTGCGTGGTGGCCGGGCTTGTGCCAAGCGCCGAGGCGTTTGCCGGGTTCGGTCATCCGGCGGTGATCACCGTGGCCTGCGTCCTGGTGCTCAGCCAGGGGCTGCAGAACACGGGCGCGGTGGACTGGCTGGCGCGCGCGGTCCTGCCGCGCGAGGCGGGGCGGGTGGGCAGCATGGCCGCCCTGATGGGGCTGGGCGCGCTGCTGTCGGGGTTCATGAACAACGTGGGTGCGATGGCGCTGTTGATGCCGGTCGCCGTGCAGCTGTCGGGGCGGCTGGACCTGACGCCCGGGCAGGTGCTGATGCCGCTGGCCTTCGGCACGATCCTGGGCGGCATGACCACGCTGATCGGCACGCCGCCCAACCTGATCGTCTCGGGCTTTCGGGCCGAGGCGGGACTGGGCCATTTCGCCATGTTCGATTTCGCGCCGGTGGGTGTGGCGGTGGCGCTGGCCGGGGTGGCCTTCGTGGCGCTGGTCGGCTGGCGACTGGTGCCGGCACGCAAGGCCGCATCGGACGGGGACTTTGCCACAGGGTCCTACCTGACCGAGGTGCGGGTCCCCGCGGACAGCAAGGCGGTCGGGCTGACCCTGCGCCGGTTCGAGCGCGAGATCGAGGACAGCGAGGCGCAGATCGTCGGCCTTGTGCGAAACGAGGTGCGCATCACGGCCCCGCACGGCGGACGACAGATTCGCACGGGTGACATCCTGGTGCTGGAAGCCGATGTCGAGACACTGGCCAAGGCGCTGTCGGTTTTCGGCATCAAGCTGGAAGAGCAGGCTTCATCCTCGGAGGGGAAGAAGAAGGCGAGGACGGCGAAAGACGATGACGCCGAGGAAAGCGACAGCAGGCGCGACGAGGATATCGTCCTGCGCGAGCTGGCCGTGCTGCCCGGGTCCAGCATCGTCGGTCGGTCTGCCAGTGATCTGCGGTTGCGCACCCGCTACGGGCTGAACCTGCTGGCCGTGTCGCGCGAAGGGCATCCGCCCCGGGCGCGGTTGCGCACCCTGAAGCTGAAATCGGGCGACCTGCTGCTGATGCAGGGCCCCGCCGATGTGATGGGGGACTTCGTCAGCGACTCCGGTTGCGTGCCGCTGGGCGAGCGCGAATTGCGCATCCCTGAGAAACGCATGGCGATCATCGCGGGCGTGATCATGCTGGGGTCGGTCGGTATCGTGACCGCAGGCCTGTTGCCAGCGGCAGTGGCCTTCACGCTGGGCGTGATCGCGTCGATGCTGCTGCGTACCGTGCCGCCAAGGCAGGTGTATACCGCCATCGACTGGCCGGTGATCGTGCTGCTGGCGGCCCTGATCCCGGTGGCGGGTGCCATGCAGGCGACAGGTGCTGCCGATGTGCTGGCGCGGTTCCTGGTGGAAACCATCGCGCAGGGCAATGCCATCGCCGCGTTGGCGGTGGTTCTGGTCGTCACGATGTTCCTGTCGGATGTGATGAACAATGCTGCCACCGCCGCCGTGCTGTGCCCCATTGCCATCGGCATTGCGGCCACCCTTGGCGTCAACCCCGACAGCTTCCTGATGGCTGTCGCCATCGGCGCGTCTTGCGCGTTCCTGACGCCCATCGGGCACCAGAACAACACCCTGATCCTTGGCCCCGGCGGCTTCGGCTTTGGCGATTACTGGAAGCTTGGTCTGCCGCTCGAGGGGCTGGTCGTGGCGGTCAGCCTGCCGTTGCTGCTGATCGTCTGGCCATTGTAGCGCACATGACTCGGGCGATCGGACGGCATCGCCGTTTGCGCGTCGGCATGCAGACAACGGCAACGCGCTTGACGCAAGGCAGGGGCGGGGTCTTTGGTAGGGCAAAGCACAGGGTGCCACCCCGGCACGCCCAGGGAGGAACAGGCCATGCCCGCCCGATCACCCGGCGTCATCGCCGCCGCGTTTCTCGTTGCCCTGCCGGCGGCGGCGTTCGCTGAAGGGCGGCTGACCGTCGAGTTGAACAAGTTCGAGGAGTCGGAAGGCGGGTCGTGTAGGGCCTTCTTCCTGTTCCGGAACGACACGGGCATGTCCTTCGAGGGGTTCGAGATGTCGCTTGCCATCCTCGACCGGGGCGGTGTGATCGACCGGCTGCTTTCCGTCGATGCGGCGCCTTTGCCCGTGGCGCGAACGACCCTGAAACTGTTCGAGATTCCCGACACGGGCTGTGCGGCGGTATCCGAAGTGCTGCTTCATGACGTGCCGGTCTGCAAACCCGAGAACGCCGATCCGGCCGACTGTTTCGCCCTGATGGATCTGGTAAGCCGCACGCCCGCTGCCCTGGTGAAGTAGATGGCGGGCATGACGCTTTCCTTCGGTGGGTCCGGTGGTCCGATCCTGGTAGTCCTGCTTGCGCTCTCGGTCCTTTCCGTCACGGTCATCCTCTACAAGGTCGCCGCGCTCTGGCGTGTCCGGGCAGGCCGGGAATCGCGCGCGGCCGCCGTCGCGGCGCTTCGCGACGCTGATCTTGACCTGGCCCGCGAAGGCTTTGGACGCGGTCGGACGCCGGCCGACCGGATCGCGCTGTCCGGGTTGGATCGCCTTGCACGGGGCGAAGGCGCCGCCACGATCGAGAAGGCGCTGGTCCTTGACGGGAACGCGGCGGTGACGGGGTTCTACAGCCATATCAGGCTACTCGAACTGGTCGCCATGATCAGCCCGTTGCTTGGCCTTCTCGGCACGGTGCTGGGCATGATCCAGTCGTTCCGTGAACTGGAACTGGCCGAGGGGTCCGCGAATGCGGCGCTTCTGGCAGGCGGCATCTGGCAGGCGCTTCTGACGACCGCCGCGGGCCTTGTGGTGGCGATCCCGGCGGCGGCGGCGGCGGCGCTTCTGTCGGCCCGGGCCGAGGCCGCCGCGCGCGACGTCGAGCAGGCAATCGGCGCGGTGCTGGTGCGGGCAGAAGCGGCGAGGACGACCTGAGCAAGGGGAGGGCGGGGGATGCTCGCGCGGCCAAACCGGCGGATCAGGGCAATATCGCTCGTGCCGCTCGTGGACGTGCTCTTGATCATGCTGGTCTTCTTCATGGTCACGTCCACCTACCTCGACCTTGACATGCTGCCCGTCAGCGAAGCGTCCGATCCTGCTGCAGCCTCGGACCCCGGACCACAGACCCGAGGTGAGGCAGGCACGCTGTTTGTCCGCATCAGTGCCGACGGGGGGCTTGTCGCGGCCGGGCAGAGGCTGGACCTCGACGGGTTCGGCGCGCTTGTCGGCGAACGGCTGGCAGCCGGTGAAGACCTGCGGCTGCTTGTCCTGCCTTCGGCCCGCGCCGGGGTGCAGGCCCTGATCTCGGTGATGGACCGGGCGACGCTTGCGGGCGTCACCCAGTTGCGCATCGTCCGGCTGGAGGGCGAGTAGGTGCGGCTTCACCGACCCGAGATACGCACGCCGCCCGAAACGATCATTCCGCTGATCGACGTGGTCTTCTTCCTGCTGGTCTTCTTCATGCTGATCGGCCGCCTCGACGCCACGGCGCCGTTCGCGGTGGACCCGCCGCTGGCCGCGACCGGCGCGGACCTGCCCGGCGGCGGTGTCACCATTGCCGTGGGTCGGGCGGGGGCGCTGGCGCTGGACGGAACGGCGCTGGACGAGGCGGCCCTGCTGGCGCGGCTGGCCGCGCGGCGCGACAGGGATGCGGGCCTTCGGGTCCGGTTGAACGCCGACGGGGCAGCCGAGGTGCGCCATGTCCTGCCGCTGGCTGCACGCCTGTCGGAACTGGGCTATGCGGACGTGGTGCTGGTGGTCACGCCAGGTCCGCCATGAGGGGAACGGGTGCCTGGGCGCTGTCGCTGGGGGGCGCGGGGCTGTTCCACGCGGGCATGGCCTGGGCGCTGCTCGTCTCGGTCGCGCCCGAGGAACGGCAGCCGCCCACGGCACGCCCCGAATCGCGGCTCGACCTTGCGGTTGTATCGGTCCCCGAGGCGAGGGCAGAGGAAGTGCCGAGCGACGGCGAGGCGGCACCCGTCGCCGCGCCGGACGGGGCGATGGTGGCATCGGGTGCGGTGGCCGCAGTTCGCGCGCGCCCCCTCGCGCCCGCGTCACAAGCCCTTGCTGCGCTTGCAAGCCCGCCGGCAAGCCCGGCCGAGACGCCTGACGCCGTCGATGCCGCGCCGGTTTCGCCAGTGGCCGAGGCAGCGGCGCCCCTGAGGCCGGCGTCCGAGGCCGCGGCGGGGCTGCAGCCGCCCGCCGGACTGGCCGTCGCGCCAACCGCGCCGGAGGCCCGCATCGCGGCGGCATTCGTGCCCGAGGTCGTGACCCTGCAGGAACAGACGTCCGGTCAAGCGCAATCGGTGCTGGCGGCGATACCAGCGGGAACGGCGCCCCCCGATCTTGCACCGACATCCGAGGTTGCCCACGCTTTGGCGCCTGATGCCGACAGGGCGGTTCCTGCCGCGCCGCAACCCTCTGAAGTCCTGGCCCGAACGACGCCCGGCGAAGCGGTGCGGGTGCGCGCGCCTGATGCGGAGGTCGTTTCCTCGGCTGCGATCGAGATGCCCAGCCTGTTCCCGGCGGCGCTGCCCGCCACGGCAGCACCCGGTAGCCCGAGTCCCGCCGAAATCCTGCCCTCTCGGGTTTTCAGGGGGCCCGCCGCCCCGGCGATCTCGCCGTCATCCGAATCCGTGACGGCCGCCCTCGCCTTCTCTGCCGATCTTGCGCAGGTGCTTTCCGAAGGCGCCATCGACGCGGTGGAGGCCTTTCTGGTTCCCGATCCCGGTGCGGACGGGCAGGCATTGCGCGACGGCATTGCGCAGCGCCTCGGCGGGGTGGCCTGCGCGCGCGTGCAGACGGCGTTCGACCCTGAGACGGGGGCGCTGGAGATTCGTGGGCATGTCCCTGGGCCCGGGGACCGCGCCCGGCTTGCCACCGCCATCGAGGCGGAACTCCGCGGTGCGTTGCCCGTCGTCGACAGGCTGCTGGAGCTTCCCCGACCCCAGTGCGAGGTGCTGAGCCGTCTTGCCGCGGCGGGCATTCCGCAGTCGACCGAGCAGTTCACGAACCCGCTGATCATCGGCGAGGACGCCCACGCGCGCGTCTATTCGTTCCGCGGCGGCGACACGATGCGCCTCGACATCGGGGGGGCCGATTATGATGGTTGGCTATATCTCGACTATTACGACAGCGCGGGCGATGTCCTGCACCTCACCCCGAACGCGGCTGTCCCGCCCACCCTGCTGCCGGCCCGCGCCGCAGCCCGTTTCGGCGGCGGAGGGGACACGGATGTTGCCGAGGGGCGCGTCCGGCTGCAGGTCGGGCCGCCCTTCGGCAAGGACATCGCGGTGGCTCTGGTGGCATCCGCGCAGTTGTTCGACGATCTGCGCCCGACACAGGAACCGGCTGCAACCTATCTGGCCGCGCTCGCGCAGCGGGTGGAGGAACTGCGCGGGAGCGACCCGCAGTTCAAGGTGGAATGGGTCTACCTTTTCGTGTCGACCGAGCCCTGATCCGGACATCTGCGGGGCTGGAACACAAGAGCAGGCCAGCCTTGTCGGAAGGCCCGCGCTGCCAAGCCACGCTGCTTCTGGCAGTCCCCCGCGGGGACCGCGCCGCTATCTGCCCTACATCGCCATGTCGTCGCGGTGGATCAGGGCGGCACGACCGGGGTAGCCGAGGATCGCCTCGATCTCGCCGGACCGATGACCGGCGATCTGCACCGCCTCGTCCGATGTGTATCGGCTAAGGCCCTTGCCCAGCAAGGCACCCGTGGGCGACAGGATCGCGACCGGGTCGCCCCGACCAAAGCGGCCCTCGACAGCGCGCACGCCTGCGGGCAACAGCGATTTGCCCGCCGCCAGCGCCGTTACGGCGCCCGCGTCCACCGTTACTTCGCCCTTGGGCTTCATCGCGGCGATCCAACGCTTGCGTGCGACCTGCGGGTCGAGCGTGGCCGAGAACCAGGTGCAGGCGGCCCCCGCCGCCAGCGCGGAGAGGGGGCGCAGCACCGACCCTTCGGTGATTGCCATGGCGCAACCGCCCGCGGTGGCGACCTTGGCGGCCATGAGCTTGGTGACCATGCCACCCTTGGACAGTCCAGATACGCCTTCGCTGGCCATCGCCTCGATCTCGGGCGTAATCCGGTCGACCATGTCATACCGGCGCGCGGCGGGGTCCAGCTTGGGATTCGCGGAATAGAACCCGTCCACATCGGACAGCAGCACCAGTTGGTCTGCCCCCACCGTCACTGCGATCTGCGCGGCCAGGCGGTCGTTGTCGCCATAGCGGATCTCGTCGGTAGCGATGGTGTCGTTCTCGTTCACGATCGGCACGACGCCAAGGCCCACCAGCGTTTCCAGCGTGGCGCGCGAATTCAGGTAGCGGCGGCGGTCGGTGGAATCCTCCAGCGTCACCAGCACCTGCGCGGTGGTGATGCCGTGGGGGGCCAGGGCGGCCTCGTAGGCGCGGGCGAGCCTGATCTGGCCCACCGCGGCGGCCGCCTGGGACTGTTCCAGCGCCAGCGTCCCATCGGGCAGGCCCAGCACCCGGCGGCCCAGCGCGATGGACCCCGACGACACCAGGATCACGGCGGTGCCCCGCGCGCGGGCGGCGGCGACATCCTCGGCCAGCGCTGTCAACCAGTCCTCGCGCAGGCCGGTTGCGCGGTCCACCAGCAGGGCGGACCCGATCTTGACCACAAGACGACGCGCGGTGGTGACATCGGGGCGGGCCGTCGCGGTCAGGGTTCCCATGGACGATCCTCGACCATGCCTTCCGCACGGCGTTCGCGCAGGCGGCCCGCGTCGATCTTCGACCGCAGGGCGCGCAGGACCTGTGGCACACCCTCGCCGGTGGCGCCCGACATCATGAGGGGTTTCGCGCGAATGGCCTTGCCCAGTGCCTCGGCCTTTTCCTCGCGGTCCTCGGGGGACAGGGCGTCGATCTTGTTCAGGACCGTGACGCGCGGCTTCTTCGCCAGTTCAGGCGAGTACTTCTTCAACTCCTTCAGGATGACCTTCGCTTCGCCCGCCACATCGTCGGACGTGCCGTCGACCAGATGCAGAAGCACCGCGCAGCGTTCGATATGGCCCAGGAACTGGTCACCCAGACCGCGGCCTTCGGAGGCGCCCTCGATCAGGCCCGGAATGTCGGCCACGACGAATTCCACCCCGTCGATGCCCACGACGCCCAGGTTCGGGACCAGCGTGGTGAAGGGATAGTCGGCGATCTTGGGCCGCGCGTTCGATGTGGCCGCAAGGAAGGTGGACTTGCCCGCGTTCGGCAGGCCCAGAAGCCCGGCATCGGCGATCAGCTTCAACCGCAGCCACAGCACGCGCTCCACCCCCGGCTGACCGGGATTGGCGCGGCCCGGCGCGCGGTTGGTGGACGACTTGAAGCGCAGGTTGCCCCAGCCCCCGTTGCCGCCTTGCGCCAGCACGACCCGCGTTCCGGGATCGACCAGATCGGCCACGACGGTTTCGCCATCCTCGTCCAGGATCTGGGTGCCTGCGGGGACACGCAGCACGATGTCGTCGCCCCCTGCCCCGGTGCGACCGGCGCCTTCGCCCGGGCGGCCCGACTTCGCGAAAAAGTGCTGCTGGTAGCGAAAGTCGATCAGCGTGTTCAGGCCTTCGACCGCCTCGGCGATCACGTCGCCGCCGCGCCCGCCATCGCCGCCGTCGGGGCCGCCGAACTCGATGAACTTCTCGCGACGGAAGCTGACGCAGCCCGAACCGCCCCCGCCCGAACGGATGGTCACCTTGGCGAGATCGAGGAACTTCACGGGCGCATGCCTTGCAGGGGGAACAGGCGCCCCCCTTACCGCATGGGGGCGCCCGTCCTCAACTGCGTATCTCGATCAGCCGAGTTTCTTGACGTAGGTCCAGGTCTTGACCATGGCGCCGCGGGCGACCGACCAGGTTTCCGCATCGCCGATGTATTCAAAGCCGGCGTTGGTGATCACACGGGCCGAGACCGGATTGTCCTGAAACACCTCGGCGAACAGCGTGGCCGCACCCTGCGGGTTGGCCTCGATCAGGGCGCGCAGCGCCTCGGACGCGAAGCCCGCGTTCCAGAAGGCGGGCGCGACCCAGTAGCCCACCTCGGATTGCTGCCGGTCCAGCCGCTTGAGCGAGATCACGCCCAGCACCTCGGCCAGCCCATGGGCGGACCCGTCCATGACCCAGACATCGTCCGTCCGCTTGGGATCCTGTGCCCGCGCCAGGAACGCCTCGGTCGCGCCGGGGGGCAGGGGATGGGCGATGGAGCGCGTCGCGCGGGCCACCCGTTCGTCCCCCGCATAGAGCGCCAGAAGGCCGGCGTCGGACTTGCGCACGGGGCGCAGCACGAAACGTTCCGTCGCAATGACGGGTTGACCGGCTTCCGTTCCCGGAACGTGGTCGAGGATCATGTGGTACCTCCCAACACGACGGGGTCGGGCCTGGCCCGGTTCCCCGCAAGACTCCCAGCTTCCCCGGGGCTGACTGCCCCGCTCCTCCGCCCGCCACACGCAGATGCCACAGGATGGTGGCATTTCCTTGACAGGTGGTTGTGGCACGCGCCGCCTGCAAGCGGCCTCACGCAAACGGTACGGACCCGACGCTGTTCACGGGCGGCATCGCCCCAAAAGCGAAGGGGCCGGCGGGTTTTCCCGCCGGCCCCCGATGTCGCCCCTGCGGGTCCGGGTTACTCGGCGGCTTCGGCCACGGGCAGCACCGAAACGAACGTGCGGCCCTTGAGGCCCTTGTGGAACGTCACATGCCCGGTTGCGACCGAGAAAAGCGTGTGATCGCGGCCCATGTCGACGCCGGTGCCGGGCCAGACCTTCGTGCCGCGCTGGCGGACGATGATGTTGCCCGGAATGGCCGTCTGGCCGCCAAACAGTTTCACGCCGAGGCGCCGACCGGCCGAATCACGACCGTTGCGGGACGAACCGCCTGCCTTCTTGTGTGCCATATCGTCGTCCTCCTCAGTTCGCGTGCTTGGACTCAGACGCGCCCAGCGCGGCCTTCACGCCCGTCGCATCGGCCCCGGTCGCCAGAATTTCGGTCACCTTGACCAGCGTCAGCTGCTGCCGGTGTCCCTTGGTGCGCTGCGAGCCATGCTTGCGGCGACGCTTGACGAAGTGGATCGTCTTGTCGCTCTTCACGTGGTCGACCACGGTCGCCTGGACGGCGGCCCCGTCCACGCGGGGGGCACCGACGGTGGCGCCCACCATCAGGACCTCGTTGAACTGCACCGTATCGCCAGCCGCAGCCGCCAGTTTCTCGACGCGGAGGGTATCCCCCGCCTGAACCCGGTACTGCT
>CAYYOE010000018.1:0-23884 GCA_964473055.1 uncultured Rhodobacterales bacterium
TCCAGCGCGTGTCGCCCGTGCCATTGCCCGCGATGCGCTGGACGGCCTCGGCGAGCTCATGGTCATGGATGCGGCCGTAATCGGGGCCGGTGACGGCGCGCAGGTCGATGCGGCCGTTTTCCGTCTCCAGCGTCTTGATCTGCTCGGCCCGGTGGGTCGAGAGGCCGTATTGCAGGTTGATCCCCGCCAGCGAGGCCGGGAGCTGGCGCAGATAGGCCGCGGGCGCGCCGACCATGCTGGCCAGCTGGCCAAAGGACCAGTGCGTCGGTGCCACGGGCCCCTCGGCCCCGGGCAAGACCAGCGCCAGCCGCTCGGGGTTGTCGCGGCGCGCGTGCACCTCGATCGCCGCACTTTCGATGACGCGGGTGCGGCTGCGCGCAGAGCGGGCGCGCACGGCGTCGGTCAGTTCGGTGAGCGAGAGATAGCGCTCGTCATCGGGGCGCGGGAACCATTCTGATGACACGCGCCCCATACGCTCGCCCCGCCCGACATCGACCCTGTAGCCGCCCGACACATCGCGCCGTCCTTCGAGAACCTGACCCTGGATCATGGCTGAACCTCCACGACGGGCGCCAGGGGCCTCTCCCCCGGCCCGCAACCCGTCATGGACCCTCAGGCCACCCTCTGACTCTCATCATCGATTCGATTGCAGTGCGCCCGAACAGGCCGTGGTGAGGCAATTGGCGGATTTTCGTTCTGATGCGCTCTTCCGTTTTGCGCGCCAGGGCCGCCCACAATACGACGCCATCCATGAAAAGCTTCTGTAGCAGGGTGCTGACATTATCATGAAAGAATGGGCAATCGTGATTTTCAGCATCAAGGGCATCCGGCAGGTTTGCGTCGGTCAAGGCATCGGCGAATACCTTCCCGAAAGCCCTCTGGACTGGATGCCGACCTGATTGAGATCGTGCGCGGCTTGCCAAAGCGGCGGCGAGGGCGGATCATCGAAGGGCGACCGCGGCGGAAGCGGGGGCCCATTCCGGAGGATCTGCACATGAAGAGGACAGCAATTTACGCACGCTTTTCAACGGAACTACAGAACGACCGCTCGATTGAAGACCAGATACACCTGTGCCGGGCGCATGCCCAGCGGCAAGGCCTCGATGTCACGGCAACCTATTACGACAGGGCGCGCTCCGGCGCGTCGGTCTATGGACGCGATGGCCTGATGGAAATGCTGCATGCCGCCCGCTCGGGCAGCTTCGACGTCATCCTTGTGGAATCGCTCGACCGCCTCTCCCGCGATCAGGAAGACCTTGCAGGTATCTGGAAGCGTCTGAGCTTCGCCGGGATCGAGTTGCGCGCGGTGCATGAAGGCACCGCCGATCAGGTCCAGATCGGGGTGCGCGGCCTTCTCGGCTCGCTCTACCTCGCCGATCTTGCCAACAAGGTGCGGCGCGGGATGGATGGCGTGGTGCGCGACGGACGCCATGCCGGGGGGCGTGCCTATGGATACCGCCCGATACCGGGCAAGCCGGGCGAGTTGGAGATCGTCGAGAGCGAGGCCGAGATCATCCGGCGGATCTTCAGCGAGTATGTCTCGGGCCGGACCCCGCGCGAGATCGCGCGCGACCTGAATGCCGAAGGCGTCGCCGCGCCGCGCGGGCCGCGTTGGGCCGCCTCGACGATCAACGGCAACAAGACGCGCCATTATGGCATCCTGCTCAACGAGCTCTATTCCGGTGTCCTCGTCTGGAACCGCGTGCGCATGGTGAAGGACCCCGACACCGGCAAGCGCGTGTCGCGGGCGAACCCACCCGAGGAATGGAAGCGGGAACAGGTGCCTGCGCTGGCGATTGTCGAGCAGTCCTTGTTTGATGCGGTTCAGGCAAGGAAACGGGATCGGAGCCATGAGGCCCCGCAGCGGCAGCGCAAGGCGCGCTATCTGCTGTCTGGCTTGCTCAAATGCGGGTGCTGCGGTGGCGGCTTGTCGGTGAAGGACCGCGATCACGGTCGCGTCCGGGTCCATTGCAGCACGCGGCGCGAATCGGGTGCCTGCAGCAACAACCGCATCTTCTACATGGACGAGATCGAGGCTGCGGTCCTTGCCGGGCTCAAGCAGCACCTCAAGGCACCGCAGTTGCTGAGGGAGTTCGCCGAAGCCTACCAGCAAGAGCGCGAGCGCGCGACAGCGGACAAGCGGCGCCGTCGTATCGTTCTGGAGAACAAGCTGGGAGAGATCAAACGGCTGTTGGACCGGTCCTGGCAGGACTATGTGCACGAACGTCTGCCAACCGATGTGATCGGCGCCCAGATGCGTGAACTGTCCGCGCGGCAGAAAGAGATCGAGGCGGAGCTGGCCGTCGTGCCGGAGGTGCCCAAGGTCGTGGGCCTGCATCCCGCCGCGCTGCGCCAGTACGAGACCTATGTCGGCGATCTGGAAGGGGTGTTCGCGGCCGGGATATCACCCGACACCGAGGATGCCGCCGAACGCATCAGGCGCCTGATCTCCCGTGTGGTGGTCACACCGGAGGAAACAGGCTTCAAGATAAGGCTGGAGGGCCGGCTTTCCGAACTCATGGAAGCCCCGAACCTCTATCCCAACATGCGCATACGGGCGTCGGGGGGAACGGTGGTAGCGGAGGTCCGTTTTGGTCAAATGCCGACAGTCTGTCTCGCTCGGGCATGCGTTTGATATCAATGCCCTGCCGCGAGAGGCTTGAGATCGGTTATGGCCCTCAGACAGGGCTTCAGCATCCTCATTGATGTCGACGTCCGATTTCGCCGAAGTCCTGCTGAAAGGGATTGCGGCAGTTCCTGAAGCCGAAAGCAGACTGTACTGCGGGCGAGGGCACGCCTGCGTCGGCAAGACCTGGGCCCGGAGAGGATCTCTCAGCCGGGCCAGAGAGCTGTGCCGGGATGGAACTGCGACCACGCGAACCAGAAGGCCTGATGGCTGCCAAGGTCGGACCCATGGGCATCGACCGCGCGAATACCGCCGGCCTCGAGCACAAGGCGGACATTCTCGAACACAATCTCTTCGCCCCGACGCAGCGCGATCATGGCAGCGCTCCGCTGGAACGCGACCGGTATGCCAGAGCCCGTCAGGACACCAATGATATCTTCATGCACTGGCAGGCGCGGGTCGACATCGCCCACCGGAAAGATCGGGCCATCCGCGTCGCGGCCGTTGCGGAAATCGAAGTCGCGGCCAAGCGCGAGCGCCTCGACCAGCACGGTTGTCCGGGGATGTGCGGCGCGCCAGGTGCCCCAGTCAGTGGTGATGACGCTGGCCTGTTCCAGTTGCAGGCCGCGCTCGGCCAACGCCCCGGTCACGGCATGGCCAAGGAAGGTGTCGAAGACCGAGAAGGTCCGCACGTCGTACATCACTTTGTTCGACCGGATCAGCAGCCCCGAGGTGCGCAGGATTGGCCGTTCTATCCCGGCGGGCAGACCGTCGGTGAAATAAGCCTGCGCGGATCCGCACAAGGTGCAGTAGGGAATGCCGAGGTCGCGGCCACCAAGCGTATCGTTGACCATCTCGCGCACTTCCATGATGCGACGTGGATAGGCCCGGTATTCACCATTCACCGCGACCCCGAAGACAATGTCGTCATCATCCAGCCAGGTCGCGTCCTCTGCGTTGCTGACCGCGGGGTTGTCGACTGCTGGAATGCAGTTGCAAGACTCGTCCGTCCGCCCGAATCCCCGGTCGTCGATGAGTACGCCGCCCCAGGACACCATCCGCCAGTCTATGTCGCCCTCGACAAAGATCCGGTCCCAACCGGGCACGGAGGTGGTGAAAATCGCGCGCTTCACCTCCAGGTAGTCCGGCGGCGCCGGGATATCCCAGGCGATGAGATGGTTGGTGATGACCTCCCAGTAATTCTGGGTGGGCGGCTCGATCTGCAGCAGGTCCGCCGCCGCTTCGGCAAGCGCCGCTGCCAGACGAGGGCTGCTGACGAAGCGCATCAAGTCGCTGATAAGCCAAGCGATCCGCGGATCCTCCGATGCCGCGATTTCGGCCAGGGCGGCCGTCTGCTCGCCGCCCCAACGCGCTTCCGCGGTGCTTTCGACGAACGCCATGCGTATTGCCAACCGCAGCCTGTCGGGGAATGGGCCGCCAGGAACCGCTGGCGGCGCGCCGAACTGCTCGATCACATGAGCCGGCGTCGCGGCAGGCGTCTGGGCAAGAACGCCGGTGGACGAGAAGAGCGACAGCACAACAATCCGTGCCAGCAGAAAACTGGATTTGCAAAGCGGCGACTTCATGGATCAACCTTTCGCTGACTGCAGATACCCGCGTGTTCGGGCAAACGTTGGGGTTTCGCGATGAAGATGTGCGGTCTCTGGGTGATCGCAAACCCGCATTGCGCTTCGCACTGACCGGTGTGCTTGGGCTGATCGGTTTGCGAGTGGCACCTGTTCTGGCGCACGCCGAAACAGGCGGTCAGTTGCAACTGTGGCCGCAGGCGGCGATTGCGCCGATGGCGGTCGGGTGGGCTCTGGGCTCGGGAGGTCACGCCGACGGGAGCGCGACACATGGCACTGGTCGGCAAGAACTTGGTCACCCGCCCTGTGATGCTTCCACTTCCGTCCGTACTGCCGGTCACGGCGCAGCGCCCCGCAGCGGCTGCAACCACCCGGTCCGGCCGATATTGCGCTGCAAGAGCCAGGCCAGAGGCACCGTGAGCATCAAGGTGACCGCGAGCGGCAGCAGCCAGAGGGTCAGATGCCCGATCAATGCGAGGGCCACGAGGGCGATCCCGAGACAGGTTTCGGTCGCATGGAACCGCAGCAATGTCGGCAGGCTCGGCACTCCGGCGGCATGCGGCATCCAGCCTCCGTCGAAACCGGCAAGCGTGCGCGTGACCGCCCGGACCTGGTGCACCATCAGCACCGGTGCGATCAGGATCGACAGCGCGATCTCGACCAGGACCGACATCAGGAAGGTCGGCGCCTGCGACCACGACAGACCGCGATCCCGTACATGGGACATGATCCCGGCGAGCTTCGGTCCCAGAAGCATCAGGCAGACGAGGCCCACAAGCGACCCTTGAGACAGCGCAGGGTATATCGGCCCTTCCGGTCCCTGCGGATTGCCAGAGAACAAGTCGGGCACGGCACCGTTGTTCCCGGCGAGGGCCCACAGCAGCAGCAGGATCATCCACCAGACTGACGCGAGATAGGCCATGGCACCCTGCAGAAGGTGGAACCGCGACACGGGATGCAGCCCCGGCGTGCCCAGTAGGCGCAGATGCTGCATGTTGCCCTGACACCACCGGCAGTCACGGCGCAGGTATCCCGGCAGGTTTTCGGGCGTCGCCTCGTAGCTTTCGGCGGCCTCGGGCACCATCCGCACGCCCCACCCTGCTCGCCGGATAAGGGCTGCCTCGACGAAGTCGTGGCTAAGAATCACACCGCCGCGCGGCGGCGCCCCGGCAAGGTGCGGCAGGCCCGCGCAAGTGGCGAAGGCGCGCGCACGGATCAAGGCGTTGTGTCCCAGAAAGTTGGCCTCGTTGCCCGCCCAGATGGAAAAACCGCGCGCCAGATTGATCCCGTAGACCTCGGAGGCGAAGGACTGCATACGCTGCCACAGCGTTTCGCCCGGCAGGACCCTGGGCACGGTCTGGATCAGGCCAAGCCCAGGCTCGGCAGACAGCAGGTCGGCCATGTGCCGCACGCTGTCCGGGCTCATGACGCTGTCGGCGTCGAGCACAAGGATCGCGTCGTGTTCATGTCCACGGGTGGTCATCCAGTCGCGGATGTTGCCAGACTTGTAGTCCGTGTTCACGGCGCGTCGCCGGTAGTGGATAGCAAGGTGCGGGTAGGCGCGCCGCAGGGCCCGCACGGCGGCCTCCTCGCTTCTGGCAGCGTACGGGCCAGGGGTATCGGACAGCACGTGCAGCGCGGCGCGGTGAAGGCCATCGTCGGCCAGCCCGGCCATCAACCGGACCGCGCTTCCGATGGTGGCATCTGCGGGTTCGCCATACATCGGAACCAGAATAGCGATGTTCAGGCCTGAAACCGGCCTGGCGCGGGCCGAGGGCCGCCAGACGAGACCCAGAAGCGCCGAGCAGAACGACAGGGCGACCCAGTAGAAGGCAAAGACCGTGATCACGACAAGCACGATTGCGGCCAGTTCGGGTTGCCCGTTCAGCGCGAACCATCCAAAGCACGACCATCCCAGCGCGGCGGCCAGACCCAGGGGAACCGTCAGGGTCAGCGCGCGGAGGGCGCGGGTTCCAAAGCCGCTGCGGATGCCTGGCGCAGCGGGATCGGCAAAGGGGGCCCGCAGATCCTGATCCGGCATCTCCAGCGGGCGCGCCGCCGCGTCGCCCGGTCGCGGCAGGCGGGCGAATGTGGCTGCCGTTTCGGCGTCGGCGGGGCAGACGACCGAGCCTTGCGACACCCCGCAGAGCTCTGGCGCCATTCCCGTGACGCCGCGCAGGGTCGCGGGACCGCCCGGAATGGCACGCGATTGCCCCAGGATAATCGGGTTCATGGACGAAGCCCGTCGACCGGGATGGCGACCTTGGCCGATTCAGGACGTGATTTGGCTTGTTTCCACGGCTGGGCCTTGAACAGCGCGGCAAGGCGCGCGACGGCGATGATCGCCGCAAAGCCTACCAGGTTCACGACAAGCGCCGCCAGCGCGCCGCCCCCTGCCAGGGCCAGAAACGCGCCTAGCACGCGTGCCAGGACCATGGACGCGGCAAACACCGCCAGCGATTGCTGACCGACCTGCGAGACGATGGCGATCAGCGTGCCGATCCGGCCGGTGCGCTGCAACCGCCTTCCTCCCTCGCCCGCTGCAACCCAGGCAAGATAGGCAAGGGCGAGGAAATGGACGTAGCGCAGCACGCCGAAATCGGACTTCCGGAACAGGAAGGACCAGTCCCTCCGCCAGTCGCGCACGAAGTCGGACGCGCCGATGATCTTGTGCCAGGCGAAGGGCACCGAGATCACGATCACGCCAATTGCCAGCGCGACAAGCCAGCGGTTCACAGGCGGCTTGGGCAGCCAACCCGCCATCAGTGCGAAGCCGGTAAAGAACAGGAGTTGCCAGGCAAACGGATTGAAGAACCACTTGCGGTTCGACCCGTTGGAAAACCAGAGTTCCGCCGGAAAGTTCAGACCATATGTCGCCGCGATCCACAGAACCGCGCTGAACAGGAAGGCCAGCCGCCTGTCGATCCGCGCCAGGGCCATCATCGCGGGAATGAGGGCCAGGATCACCAGATACATCGGCAGGATGTCGAAATAGTTCGGCACATAGGTCAGCGTCATCAGACCGATCAGGTTCGGTCCGGTGTTGTTGAGGAACGGGGTCAGGTTGAGCGCGCCCACCTCGTTGCGCGGGAAGACCTGCGTGGCGTTCAGCACCAGCATCAGGAACAGCGTCACGAAGAACACGCCGATGTGCACCCAGTAGACCTGCCAGACCCTGAACGCGATCTGCAACGTCCCCATCAGCCAACCGGCCCGTGCAAAGACCGCACCAAAGGCCAGCGCCGAGGCCATGCCGGAGCAGAACACGAACATCTCGGTCGCATCGGAGAACCCGAAGCGCGCGGGGATCCACAGGGTCCAGGGGTTTCTTGTGATGTGGGCGATCAGGATGATGAACATGGCCAGACCCCGAAAGAAGTCGAGCCGCGGGTCGCGCGGGCGGGCGCTGGTCATCCCGTCAGACCGCGCGTGTGCGGGCATTGGCGATCTGGGACTGGCGTGCCTCGGCATAGCCGTCGGTGTGGCCCCCGCGGCGGGCGATCCGGTCCCGCAGCAACCCTTCGGCCGTGTCCACGTGGCCGCTTCGCAGCGCGGCCTCGATGGTGATGCGGTCGAAGACATCCCGCTGGGCATGGCTACCGCCGATGGACTGCAGGTCGGCCCTTCCTGCACGCAGATGCAGCCAGGCGGCCGAGTATTCACCGCTGGCGAAGGCGTGCAGCCCCTGGGCGACATGAAGGCCGGGGTGGGCGATCACGCGCTGCGCCTCGGTGTGCGGGCTGGCGGTCGCTTGCATTCGGCCGATCAGGCCCGACGCCGCCCGGTTCCGGTGGCCGCCACACAGAGACAGCATGTAGTGCAGGTCGGCGAAGGCGAGGCAGCCATCTCCGGCACGCTGCTCGGCAAGGTCGGCAAGTTCTTCCCAGCGCGCGCCGACATCGATCCCGTCCAGTTCGAGGCGCGACAGGAGCGAGGCGGCATTCGAGATATCGCGGTAGTCGTCGGTCCGCTCGGCACGGATTTCGGCATCGTATTGCGCAAGGGCCGTGTCGTATTCGCCAAGGTCCAGATGCATCAGGGCGCGATGCCACCAGACGTGGTACCGGAAGTTGTTGCAGTGGGCCCAGGACCGCTCGCGACCCGACAGCCAGTCCAGCCCGTCGCGCGCGCGTCCCGTCATGTCGAAGACATGGGCCACGGCGTGCAAGCCCCAGGCATCGTCCTCGGCCAGGGCCACGCCGGCCCGCCCGGTCCTTTCGGCGGCCACGTATTCGCCGGTCTCCTCGAGCGTGAAGGCATGGCACCCCAGAAGATAGCCGCGCGCCGGATGGTCGTCCCAGGCCGCGAGAACGCCCTCGACCGAAGCGCGCATCTCCACCGGGCGGCCCAGGACGAAGTGGATGGCCTGGACCATCTTCATGGCCAGAGCATCGCGCGGGTGCCGGTCTAGCACGGACTGCAGGCGCGCTGCGGCCCGCGTGGGGTGGCCCTCCAGCCAGTCGCCCAGTGCCAGGACGAACGCGCCCTCGCGCGGGGTGCCGGGTGAAGCGGCCCTTGCGCAGGCATGGGCCTCGCGCGCGATGGCGACCATCTCCGACCGAGCAAGGAGCAGGCAGGACAACCCGCGAACGGCCTGGCCGAGGGCAAAGTCGGGGGCGTCGGCCAGCACGGCGCTAAGGGCCGGTCCGGTCGCAGCCGAATGCGACAGGATGCCATGGATCACCTTGTTCCATGCCCCGACCCGTTCGGCGGGCAACGCGGTTGGCATTCCACTCAGGTCGTCGGTCGTGGTCATTGGCAGGCCCCTCGCGCAATGGGCCCGTGGTGAATGCCTCAAGCCACAGTTCCATTCGGTCCTGCGCAGCCATCCGTTACGGCACGGGAACACTCCGGCCGTGCGCTCACGGACATGTGACAGGGCCTGGTGCCGAAACGTCAGAAGGCGCCGTCGTAGGCCCGCCGAGCGATGCGTGCGGCGATCAGGGTGAAGTGGTCACGGGACAGGGCCGCTTCGGCCTCGCGGGCAAGGGCCGCGCAGTCGGCCACGTCGACGCCGTACCCGCCGAAGGCTCGGGCGAGGGCCGCGAAATCGGTCGCCTGCCCTGGGCCGCCAAAATCCACCCCGAGGTTCGGGCGCTGGGAACCGCGCTGCTTCAACTCGATCAGCGCGAGGCTGTCGTCGACGAGGACGCAGATCACGATCGGCAGGCGTTGGGCGACAAGCGTGGCAAGCTCGCCCGCCCCCATCTCGAGTCCGGCGTCGCCCACCACGGCCAGCACCGGTGCGTCACGCCGCCCCAGTTTCGCCCCCGCCGCCAGCGGCACGGCACAGGCCATGGTGCAAAGCCCCGAGGACTGCAGGACACCGCGCGGCATCGGGCTGTCCCACATCTGGCTGAACAGGATCCGGTGCGCGCCGCTGTCGGCGGTGGCGATGGTGTCGGGCGGCATCACCCGGCGCAGCGTGGCAAAGACCTGATGCGGACCCCAGTGGACCGGCGCGGCGAAGGCCGCCTTGAGATCCCGGCGCGCAGTCACCGGGGCTGCGTCTGGCCAGCGGTCGGGGGCGTCGTGGGCAAGGGCTGTCAGCGTCTCGCCCAGATCGCCCAGCAGCAGGTGATCGGCGGCGTGCATGCCGTGGCTGCGCGGCACCGGCGCGATCTCGATCACCGTCTGGCCGCAGGTCCAGGGGTTGCGCCAGCCGACGCGCATCTCGATCGGGTCGTAGCCCAGCAGAAGGATGCAATCGGCCGCATCCATCAGCGGCATCAGGAGGCGGTCGGCCCGTGGCGACAGGCCCGCCGCGCCAAGACACAGCGGGTCGGCCTCGTCCATCAGGCCCTTTCCCTTGTAGGTCGTGACAAGGGGCACGGCATGCCGGCGACAGAAGGCCGCCACCGCCGCCCCGGCCGCCTCGTTCACGGCATCGACGCCAGCGATGGCCAGCGGCCGCCGGGCCCTGCGCAAGGCCGCGCGCGCGGCGTCGAGCGCGGGGCGCGCAGGCAGGCCCGGCGCGAATCTCTGAGGTCGCGGCGCCGGTCCTTCCCCTGTTACCGCTTCGGCTACGCCGATCGGCACATCCACATGGACCGGACCGGGCTGCCCTGTCGTCGCCAGCACAATGGCCTTGGCTATCCCTGCACCCACCGAACCCTCGGCAAGCCGGAAGCTGCCCTTTACAACGGGCCGCAGCATCGCCTGGTGGTCGAAGACCTGATGTGTGTAGGTTTCCGCAAGGTCGGCATCGACGCAGCCCGTCAGAAAGATCAGCGGCACGCGGTCCTGCATCGCGTTGGCGACCACATTCACAGCGTTTGCCACGCCGGGCCCAAGCGTCGCGACCAGCACCGGTAGGGCGCCGGTCATGTGCCACAGCCCCTCGGCCATGAAGCCGCCACCGTTCTCGTGCTTGACCAGCACGAACCCGATCCCGGCAGCATCGAGCCCCTGCATCACCGCAAGGACCTCGCCGCCGGGAATGCCGAAGGCATGGGTCGCCCCGGCCTGCGCGAGGGCCTCGCCGATGATGTCCGCGCCAGTCCGGCCGATTTGCGGTGTCATGCGTCCAGAATCCCGAAGATCATCTCCGTCACCACAAGCCCATCGCCTGCCCGCAATTCGCTATGCACGCAACGTCCATGCCGGTGACGGTGCTAGGACCGAGGTACACGGGTAGCCAGACGTGGTTGACATGGGCCCGGCGTGTTTTCAACGGGTTGCCTGATCCGCGAAGATGCTGGCGTTCACTCAGTTCGTAATCGGGGCAGCCGAGGCGAAGGCCGGGATCGCCATGGTCGAGGCCGCGACGGGTTCAAGTGTCACCCAGTTTGCTTCTGACGCTTGCAGGTTGCCGGGGATGTCGGCCTCCCAGAAGCCGACGACGTTCCGGGTGATGTTCAGGTACAGCTTGCCGTCGACGATGCGCCACAAATACGGGTTGCCCGGCACCTTGCCGCCCTGCGCGACGCCATAGGCGCAATGCCCGTCATACTGCGGCGCGTAGCTGGCCGGGTCGGCGAGGAACCGGTCGCGATTGGCTTCGGTGGCAAAGGCGAACTGGGCCCCGTTGTGCTCGGCCGTGATCGACGCGAGGCCGGGCAGCGGGCCGGGTTGCGGCTGTCCGATCTCGGACTGCGACAGGTCGTGGTAGGAGACGACGTCATAGCCGGAAACGGCGAAGCCGGTGCTGTCGACGAACTGTTCGCCGGCATGGGATGCGGTGGCAAATGCAACCCAGACGGCGAGGGCCACGGCACTTTTGCGGAACATTGTGGCGGCTTCCTTCCTGATTTGGCCCGGCCCTTGGCCAAGCGGACAGTCTGCAGTTCGCGGATCGGGATACCTGCGTTACGTCCCTCGCCCGGGTGTCGCGACTTTGTGAACGAGCCTTGTCGGGTGCGGGCCAGCCCGCCTTCGCCTGTCAGATCCGATCCGCGAAGCCGCGATGACAATCGCGCGACATCACGACGGAGTTCCCCGTGATCGCTTTGGGGAGTGGTATGCAACCCTGCATCGGAGGGCCAAGCACGCAGGAGGATTATGGATGCGCATTACCTTGGCCATGATTTTGGCAATGGCTTCGGCGGCGGCTGCCCCGGTTCTGGCGGACGTAAAGCCCCGTCCGGGCTGGCAGGTCATCGCGACTGACCTGACGCACGCCGCGCTTCTGGACCGGCTGCTGGCGGCGGTCTCCGAGGAACAGATGGCGGTCGTCACACAGGCCGGCCCCACGGCAGCGGCGCGCGCGCGTGGGATCGAAATCCCAGAAAACCGCGTCGTGGGTGTTTTCAACAACGATTTCGCAGTGCGGATTCTGGCGCTGAGCACCGCCGCGATGATCGAGGCACCGATCCGGTTTTACGTCACCGAGGACGCGGAGGGTATGGCTACTCTCAGCTGGAAGGAGCCAGGCTTCATCTTCGCGCCCTATCTCGATGAGGGTGGGGATGCGCTGATCGAGATCGCGCGGGACCTCGACCGCCGCTTTGTCGCCATTGCCGCAAGGGCGACCGGGCCGTGATCCATTGAGGACACGAACGGGGCTATCCCCTTGGGGCGGCCCGCGCGGCACTTCGCGGGGGCGCGGTCGCGGCACGGGCCTGAAGCGCCCGGCCAATGCTGTCGGTCGGAAGCAGACCCACTTCGCGGGAAGAGTAACCCTGCGAATGCTGCCCGAGTGACCCCTGCCTGCAATGGCGTGGTCTGGTTTGGGCACGCATCTATTCTTTAGCGGTGAGTGGCCACGTCAGGTTCACTGAACTGCCACCGCAAGGCATTCGCCAATGCGTCAGGTCTAGAGCAAGTCGAGCAGTCGATCCACCTCACTTTTCATCAATGCATCGGCGGCACGCGGCCCAGGAACGCGCCCGGCGCACGGGGCCAACCCAATTCGCTGCGACAAGGCATGCTTGCCAAGCACGAGCTGCTCTTCGACGGTCGGTCGCTCGCGGAGGAACTGCATTAGGGGGAGGATCCGGCACTGAATCCTGTGCGCTTCCTCCAGATCGCCCCGCGCGAGGGCGGCGTGCTGGGCGACCTGCTCCGGGACGAAGTTCGGGGCGGGGATCTGGCCGTGCGCGCCGTGGCGTGCGAAGAACGGATACTCGACACCCCAGTTCCCGGTCAGCACCCGGAAGCGGTCGCCATGATCACGCGCGAAGCGGGCGATGTCGGCCGAAGCGGTCTCGGCCTTGACGCCCACGAGGTTCGGCAGGTCGCGACCCAGTGTGACAATCTCGGAGGACGAGAGCGAGGTTCCTGCCACGATCGCATTTTGGATGGTCACGGGCAGATGGGTAGCCCGTGTCACGGCTTCGATCATGTACCGCCAGTCGGTGTTGCACCCGGGCGGGGCGAGCGGCGGCTGCAAGATCAGGAAATCGGCGCCCGCGGCCTCGGCGTCGCGGACAAGCGCGATCTGGGCTTCCACATTCGCTTCCATGATCGTGACGCCAAGCAGGCCACGACCGCCCAACGCGGCGGCGGTCTCGGCAAGCGCTGTGCGCTTTTCCGACCCGGACAGGCGGTAGAACTGGGTGACGAACCCGAACAGGATCACCCCCTGCGCGCCCGCCTCGATGGCATGCGCGGTCTGCGCGGCAAAGGCGCCGGGACGCAGGGTGCCGTCCGCGTCGAAGAAGGAATAGAGGACAGGCAGGATGCCTCCGATCCGGCGGGTATCGAATGTCATGGTGCCTCGCTCAACTGAAATCCCGGCGACTGTCCCCGCACGACCGGATCGTTCGCCCAGTCGCTGCCCTCGACCGAAGCACCGCCCCAGCACCGGTCCGGATCGGGCCAGGGGATCGCGTCCACAAGCGCCCGCGTGTAGGGGTGCTTCGGGTCCTCGATCACGGCGCCGGGCGGGCCCGCCTCGACTACCCGGCCCTTGTTCAGGACAAGAACGTAGTCGCTCACGTGGTAGGCCGTGGCGAGGTCATGGGTGATGTAGATGACCGAAATTCCGTGCCTTTCCTTGAGCCGCTGCAGATTGCCGAGGATCGTCATCCGCAGCGACGCATCGACCATCGACACCGGCTCGTCCGCAACCAGAAGGCGGGGCGAGAGCATCAGTGCGCGGGCCACCATCAGGCGCTGGCGCTGGCCGCCCGACAACTCGTGCGGGAAGCGCCCGAGGACTTCGGTGGCATCGAGCCCGACCGCGGCGCAGGCGTCCTCCATCATCGTCCGGGCCTGGGCGGGGTCCGCCGCCAGGCCAAAGTTCTGCAGCGGCAGAAGAAGCGCCCGATCGACCTTGTAGAACGGATTGAACGTGCCGTAGGGGTCCTGGAAGATCGCCTGCACCTCACGGCGGTAGGCGCGCCGGGCCGAAGCGTCCATGGCGCCAAGGTCGCGGCCCCGGTAGAAGATCCGGCCGGCCGAAGGCTTCTCGAAGCCGAGGACCATCCGCGCAAGAGTCGTCTTGCCCGATCCCGACTGCCCCACGATGGAGACGATCTGCGGGGCGCCGTCCGAAAGCCGGAACGTCACCGGATGCAACGCCGTGACGTCCGGACCCCCGAACAGGCCGCCCCCGAAGACCTTGCTGACCGCATCGAAGGACAGGAGCGGCGTGCTTTCCGCCGGCATATCCTCTGCCACCCGCGACTGCCGCCCGCCGAGAACGGGAACCGAGGAGACCAGCATCCGGCTGTAGGGATGTGCAGGTGCCTTGAACATCCGCCGCACCGGCGCGTCCTCGGCGATGAGGCCGTCCTGCATGACGATGACACGGTTGGTCGCCTGCGCCATCAGTCCCATGTCGTGCCCGATCAGGATAAGGCCGCTGCCCAGCTTCTCCTGCGCGGCAACGAGTGTCGCCATGACCTGCTTCTGCGTGATGACGTCGAGCGCAGAGGTAGGTTCGTCCGCGACGATGAGCTTCGGTTTCATGGCGAGCGCGATCGCCATGCAGGCACGTTGCTTCATGCCGCCCGACAACTCGTGCGGAAACGCGCGGGAGAGCCCCGGATCGAGGCCGACGCCAGCCAGCGCGTCCGAGACGAGTGCGCTCGCGTCGCGTTCGGATAACCTTTGGCCATGGTCAACGAGGCCGTCCAGGATCTGTTCACGCAGGCGCAGCACGGGATTCAGCGAGTTCATCGCGCCCTGCGGAATGTAGGCCACACGCGCAAGCCGCATCCGCCGCACGGCATCGCCCGTGAGAGCAAGAAGATCCTCGCCTTCGAGCAGGGCCGATCCCCCGGTGATCCGACCGGGCGGGTCGATCATCTGCATCAGGGCCAGCGCCGTCGTCGTCTTGCCCGACCCGCTTTCACCCACCAGGGCCACACGCTCGCCGACGGCCACGTCGAACGAGACGCCACGCACAGCGTGGATGACGCGCGTCGTCGTAAAGTAGTCGATGGCGAGGTCGCGGACGGCAAGAAGGGTCATCCGCGCCGCCTCAACCTGGGGTTCGCAAGCTCGTCGAGGCCCGCGTTCAGAAGGTAAAGCCCCACGAAGAGGATGATCAGGATCGTGACCGGCGGCAGGATCCACCACCAGAGCCCCAGAAGGAAGGCCGAGAACTGCATGATCCAGAACACTGTCATGCCCAGCGTCGGCTCGTTCTGCGGGCCGAGTCCCATCGCCTCAAGTCCCACGCTGGCCAGGATTGCTGCCGCGACAGCGACGATGAAGGACGACAGGAGGTAAGGCATCAGGTTCGGCGCGATCTCGCGGAAGATGATGGTGGGACCGGAGGAACCCGAAAGGCGGGCCATTTCGACATAGCCCATGTCGCGCATTACAAGGATCTGCGAACGCACCTGACGGGCCGGACGCCGCCAGGCGATCAGCGCGATGATCATGGCCATGCTGAACGAGGTCAGTCCGCCTTGCACCACCGACGAGATCACGACCAGCAGCAGGATCGCAGGCACGGTCAGGAGGACATCGACCAGCCAGGTCAGGATCCTGTCGACCCAGCCGCCGTAGTAGCCGGCGACGAAGCCCACGGCCGATCCGAAGACAAGGCCGATCGCACCGGCGAGCAATCCGGTACGGATCGTCAGCCAGCTGCCCTCGATCATCACGGCAAGGATGTTGCGCCCCTGAGGATCGGTTCCGAAGGGGAAACGCGCCGTGGGCGCCTGGCTCGCCGGCCCGGCAAGCGGCTGCGCCTCGCCTATGTCCACGAAGAGCCGACCGATGGCGGTAAAGGCGACGAGACCCAGAAGCAGGACCAGACCCGCAACCAGTTGCGGGTTGCGGCGCAGATACCTCAGCGTGCCGAGAACGGCGGCGGCCAGCGTTCCGGTCCGGGCCTCGCGGGCAATCGTTTCGACCCGCGGTATGAGGTCCGGCGCCGTCATGACCGCACCCGGGGGTCGATCAGCGGATAGACGAGATCGACGAGCAGCATCGAGACCGCGATCGTCACGATGAGGATGAAGACGATGCCGTAGATCGTCGGATAATCGAACAGCGTGATCGACTCGAGCAGCAGCGTCCCCATCCCCGGATAGCCAAAGACGATCTCGACCAGCACCGCCCCCGTCACGATCTGCCCGAAGAAGAGGGCAAGTGCGGTGACCTGCGGCAGGATCGCGTTGCGCAGTCCGTAGCGCAGGAAGATGCGCCTGGGGCTCAGGCCCTTTGCGCGGGCGAAGGTCATGTAGTCCTGCCCCATCACCGTCACCATCATCCCGCGCATCCCGATGGCCCAGATCCCGATGGAGGCAATCGCGATGGACAGGGCGGGCAGGATGGCGTGGTAGAGTACCTCACGCGCGAATGACCACGACCACGAGGGGATCGAGAAGATCGAGTAGCCGCCCGAGATCGGGAACCAGCCAAGTCGCGCGGATAGGAAGTAGATCAGGACAAGCCCGATCAGGTAGAAGGGGATTGCCGAGAAGACCATCATCACCGACGTCACCGCCTGCATCAGGACCGAGTCCCGGCGCCATGCCGCGTACGCGCCGATGACCGTCCCGATCAGGAAGGAGATCAGCGTCGTCGTCACCATCAGGCCGATGGTCCATGGCAGGGCCGTCGCGATCAGGTCGCCCACACGGGCGGGATAGGCCGCGATGGACAGACCGAAATCGAACCGAACTAGGTCGCCCAGATAGTCGACGTAGCGTTGCCAGAGCGGACGGTCGAGGCCGAACCGGGCGCTGAATGCCTCGGTCAGCTCCGCGATGCGGTCGCCGCCCATGCCGGAAGTCTCGGCCATCTGGGTGAGTTTCTCGGTGATCGGGTTCTTCGGCGCCAGCTGGGGCAGCAGAAAGTTCAGCGTCGCCGCCGCCCAGACGACGGTCAGCAGGCTGAGGAAGCGAAGCGCGATGCGTTTCATGGATGCCGGTCCCCGCGGGAAGCGGGGCCTGACGGCCCCGCCCCTGCCGTCATTGTGCCGCGGGCTCGAGCTGGTGCATCACGTAGCCGAATTGGCCCGACGTGTACCAGAAGGCCGGCTGCATGTAGGGGTTCTCGGCCGACGGCCAGTTCGTCCAGTTGGAGGTGTTCATCGGGATCCGGTGATACCATTCCTGGATCGGCACCTCGACGGCCTCGCGCATCCAGATCTCCATGGCCTGGGTGACCAGCGGAAGGACCGCGGGATCACCAGGCTGCAACGGGGCGATCTGCGCGACCAGCGCGTCGAAGTCCGCGTTGCACCAGCGGTCCATGAACAGGGTCGGCTGGCCTTCGGGAAGGGCATGCTTGCAGGTGTACATGTCCAGGGTTGCAAAAGGATCGGCGATCGACCCGCGATGGCCGAACATCAGAAGGTCGGCCTTGCCGTCGCGCATGATGCCGCGGCTTTCCGGGGTCGACCGGAAGCTCGCGTCGAGACCCGCGCGCCGCAATTGTTCCGCAACCACCGGCGCGAGGGCATCGAGAACCGAGATCGTCTCGATCTGGGCCGTCAGGACCTCGCCGTCCTTCTCCCACATCCCGTTCGCATTCTTGGCGAAACCCGCCTCCTGCATCAGCGCGTCGCCGCTGGCCGGATCGAACTGCCCGATGCCGTATTCCTCGGCAAAGGGCATGGCGGCCTCGATGAAAGGCACAAGCGAGCCAAAGGACGGGAACGGTGTGAAACTTTGTGTTGCCGCACCCCCATAGACGATGTCGATGATCTGCTCGCGATTGACGTAATGATTGATGGCGCGGCGCACCCGGACATCGGACCATTTCGGATTGAGATGGTTGAAGTAGAGAGACGTCGGCCACCAGTCGAGCGACCCATAGGGCGGCTCGCTTCCCGAGAACGTGGTCACGGTCGGCGACTGGACGACTTGCCGGATCACGCTGGCGACCTGGATGTCGCCGGTAATGTCTACCTGGTTTGCCGTGATCAGTTGGGCCATCCGGTCGCGCGTGCCCCCGGGGACCGTCAAGACCCGGCGCATCTTAGGAATGTCCGTGAAACCCGTGGCAGCGCCCCAGTAGTCGTCCCGCCGGTCCATGAAGACCTGCGTGTCGGTGAACCGCACGAGCCGCCAGGGACCGGTCGTCACTGGCCAGCCCTTCTCGAGGTCGAAGTTCATGAAGGCGGCCTTGTCCTCCACCGGCGCCCAGATGTGCTCAGGCACGATCTGGTAGCCAATGTCGAAATAGTTCACGAGGAACTTGAAAGCGAAGCGCGGGTCGGGCGCCGTCAGGCGAAATACTACTGTCTGCGGATCGGTGGCCTCGACGGAGGCGACGGCGGATGTGACATTAACCGCCTGGATGAGGTCCTTCCTGTCGGCACCGTTGGTGCGCAGCATCTCGTAGGTGAAGGCGACATCGGCGCTGTCGAAGGCCTCCCCGTCGGACCAGGTCACGCCCTCGCGCAACGTCACCGTTACTTCGGTGAAGTCGGCGTTGTAGGCAAAGCCTTCTGCCAGCCAGGGGATCAGCTCATCCCGGTTGGAGTTGTAGTAGAACAGCGGCTCGAACATGTTGAGGATCGAGCCGCGGATGTCCTCGTTGTTGAAGGTGTAGGGGTTCGCGTTGCCCACGTTGCGGAAGTTCGGCGCCTCGGACTGATGTGCGACGACAAGCGTCTCGTTGCGCGGGATATTCGCAATCGTCTGCGCCAGTGCCGTCGATCCCATGAGGGCAAGCAGTGTTGCCCCGAATGCCATCTTGATTGCCATAGTCAGTCTCCTCCCTGAGAACATTCGTCCCTGTTGTCATTCCGCCGCGGCCGCGACGGGCCCGGAAAGCCGCAGTCCCGGTATGTGACCGCCCCCTGTGGCGTAGAGCGTTGCGCCGGTCACGAAGGCTGCCTCGCGCGAAAGCAGGAACAGGGCGGGCGGGACCATTTCCTGCACATCGGCCGCCCGGCCGAGCGGGTTGGCCAGCGCCTGCGCACGGGCCCATTCGCCCGGATCGGCGCGGCGGAAAGCGTTGCGGTCCGTCCGCACAAGGCCCGGCGACAGGGAATTGAAAGTCACGCCATCAACGGCATGGCTGGCGGCGAGGTTCTCCATGAGGTTCTTCATCGCCGCCTTGGTCATCGAGTAGATCGGCATCTCGGGCGACGGCGCGACCTCCTGCACCGATCCGATGGACAGCACGCGACCGAAACGCGCCGCGATCATGCCCGGCAGGAGCGCCTGGAGCAGCTCGATGTTCGCCACGATGTTCAGCTGGATCTGTCGCGCCACATCCTGTGCCGCGTGCGCTATAAAGGGAACGTGCACCTGGGTAGAGGCCGACAGGACTACGCTGTCGATCGGTCCCTCGGCCGTGGCGGCGGCGGCGAGCGCGCCGCCGGCGCCCGTCGCGACAAGATCGAAGGGAACGAGTTCGATCCTTCCGCCGGACGACCGGACACGTGTGGCAAGCTCCTTGCCGGCTTCTGCGTGCCCTGCCGCGGCATCGGCCGACGGCGAATGGTTCACCACGACTTCGGCGCCTGCCATTGCCAGTCCCTCGGCAATGGCCGCCGCGATCCCGCGGCTTGCCCCCGTCACAAGGATTCGACGGCCCGCGAATTGCTGTCCCTCGTCACGCATCCGGCCCTGCTCCCGCCAGTCCCTTGAATGTCACTTGCGCTGCCGCCCGGCCCGATGCCGCGGCGAGCACCGACATGTCCGGTACCATGCCGAGGCCAGCCCCCTCCCCGCGACCGACGCACCCGGCCGTCGGCACGACACTGCCGGCGATTGCGCTGTAGAGCGGGCTTTCGCGGACCTGCCGCTCGAGGATGAGGATGGATGGCACCGCCAGCGCCACATGGCGGCTCAGCGCGTCGAGCACCGGCCCGGCCGGGTTGTGAAGGCTCGCCATCACGCCATTGGCGACCGCCAGGTCGAGGATCGCCATGCCGCGGCGGACGCCTGTCTGGCGCAGATCCGGAAGGATCACGTCATGCGCGCCATCACTCAGAAGCCGCTGTGCATCTTCCAGCGTCTCGATCTCCTCGCCTCCGGCGATCATGATGCCATGGCGATGCGCCACGGTGCGGAGCGATCGCTGCGCGACTGCGTCGGCGCGCGCGGAATCGAGGGGTTCCTCGATCCAGAACGGGCGCAGCGATGCGACCTCATGAATCATCGTCATGGCAGCGGCGGGCGAGAAGCGTCCGTGGCAATCCACCAGAAGCCGGACCGACGGCCCGACCGCATCGCGCACGGCGGCGATCCGCGCGATCCCCCGCTCCAGTGCCGCCGGGTCCGCGTCTCCATCCCAGAGATAGCCGTCGAAGGGCGCGATCTTGACGGCCTCGTAGCCCTCTTCCGCGACGACGAGCGATGCAGCCCGGGCGAATCCGCCCGGGGACCGGTCCAGGATGCCCCGGTTCAGATTGGCGTAGGCACGGACCTCAGATCGGGCCTGCCCGCCCAGAAACACCGCAAGGGGAAGGTCCGCGCGGCGGGCAAGCGCATCGAGGAGGGCAGCTTCCATCGCGCTGCGAACCACGTCGCGTGCGGGATTCGACTGGCGCCCGGAGAGCAGAGCAAGCACCGGGGCAACCACGGGGGGACGGTCGCATGCGATCTGCGCGGCAAGTGCCGCGATCACGCTCTCCACGGCGACCTCGTTGCCGAAGGCCGATGCCTCGCCCCAGCCTTCGGTCCCGTCGGACAGGGTGATGCGAAGGAATATCCAGGCCGTCTTTTCCGAGACGGGAACGGTCGCCGACCAAAGGGCGACGGCGCACACCTGCCTGTCGTTCATTGCGAGACATGCTCCAGTCTTATCCAGATTGTTCCACATTGTGATAGTATCTGGAGTTTCGTCAATTCCTTTTTCACTTTGCGGGCCAAAGAGAGGCCGCCTATAAGGTGCCATGCTTCCCGTTCCAGACCCGCAGACAGGCCCGATCGACGACGACGACACGCCGGAGGTTCCCGGCACTCAGGCGTTGATGCGGGGTATCGATGTCCTGATGGCCATATCGCTCGCGCCCCACCCGCCGCGGTTCGGCGAAGTGCATGCGGCCGTGAACATTCCCAAGGGAACACTTCACCGTCTGCTGGCTGCGCTCGTGCGGCGCAGGCTCATCCGCTATGACGACCACACAAGGCGCTATTCGACGGGATCGCGGATCTTCGAACTGGCGCGGCGCACCCTCGACCAGTCCCGACTGACCCGCGCCGTGAAGCCGGAGCTCGCCCGCATCGCGCGCGAGGTCGGGCGCCCGACCTGCCTCTATGTGGCCGATGGCAACGAGGTCTTTGTGATCGACTTCGAGGACCCCGATGCCGCCCAGACGCGGATGATCCGTGTGTGGCCGCGCGAAAAGGCAACCGACACGGCAGCGGGCCACATCATGACCGCACTTCTTGCGCCCGAGTCACGGTCCGGTTCGGATTTTTCCGGCACTGATCTCGGCCTTATCGAGGCCCTTGGCTATTCCGTCCACACCAGCGCGGCCGGCCGCGCCAGCGTCGCTGCGGCCGTCTGCGACGAGGGCGGCCATCCCCTCGCCGCGATCTCGGTTTCCTTCGACGGAACCCCGCCGCAAGCAGAGGTGCTCCACGAAACCGGACGCCTGCTTGTGGTCGCCACACGGCGGGCGGAAGCAAATCTCGGTCCCGCGCAAGAGGCCCCGACCTGCCGTTCCCGCCCCGAGGCACCACCTTCCCCCAGGCTCGTCGACCACGGGACCGGAAGCGACTTCATGGGAGAGAACCCTGTCTGGTCGCCCGAGGACGGCAAGCTCCACTGGCTGGACATCCTCGCCCCGGCGCTCCGCAGCCTCGATCCGAAGACGGGCAACGCGACGCGACGCATGCTGCCCGAAATCACGGGCGGGTTCGCTCTCGACGGGCGGGGACGGTTCGTCCTTCTCGGGCAACAGGGGCTCAGCCTCTACGACCCGACGACCGGTCGGCAGAGCCTGCTGTTCTCTCCCGAATCCGACCGACCGGAGAACCGGTTCAACACCGCGGCCGTGGCGCCGGACGGTGCGCTCTGGGCGGGAACCATGTCCCTGCGGAACCTTCCCGGACACGGGTCGCTCTACAGGATCACATCGGAGCTTCGGGTCACGCGTGTGATCGATGGGATTCCCCTGCCGAAGAATTGCGCGTGGTCCCCGGACGGGCAGCGCCTCTACCTGTCCGAAGGCTCCCGCGGGGCGCTTCTCGCCTTTGACCTCGGCGTAGATGGAAGTCTTGGCCCTGAACGTATCCTGTTGCAGGGCAGCGCCGATATCGGCCTGCCAAATGGGATCGCCTGCGATGCAGAGGGTGGAATCTGGGTCGCGATGTTGGGCGGATGGCGGGTTCTGCGACTGCTGACGGATGGCACGATCGACCGGGTCCTGCACCTTCCCATTCCGATGCCGACCGGCGTGACGCTGGGCGGCCCGGACCTCGCAACGCTGTTCATCACCTCCACCTATCTCCGCCTTCCGCCAGGCTTCTTCAATCTCGCGCCACGGTCGGGGAACCTGTTCTCCATCGAGGTCGGCGTGAAAGGTCAACGCCCCCGCCTGTTTGGAGTTCCCGGATGACGCCGCTGGTCGTTCATCACGCCCGTGCCCTGACCTCGGAATCGCCCGTCTGGGATGCGACTCGCGAGATCCTCTGGTACATCGACATCCAGGGGCAGCGCCTGCTCGGGTACCGTCCCCTCGATGGCTCCGAGCGGCAGATCATGCTGCCTCTGATGCCGGGCTTTGTGGTGCAGGCGCGTGACGGAACGCTTGTCCTCGGGCTCGAGAACGGTCTGTGGCGCTGCGATCCGGATCGCGGCGCGCTTGATCATGTCGTCTCCGTCGAGGCCAATGATCCACGCACGCGGCTGAACGAGGGCAAGGCGGATGCGGCCGGGCGCATTTACTTCGGCTCAATGGACAAGCATGGCCTTCACGGCGCAATCGGCGCACTCTACCACTGGAGCCCTGACCGAGGCATCGTCACGCTCCGGACCGGCGTGGGTGTCCCGAACGGCATAGACTTCGCGCCGGATGGAGGAACACGGTTCTTCGCTGACACGCCAACCCGGCGGATCGAGGCAACAGCGGTCGACCCGGCGACGGGCGAGGACGACTGGACGCGGCCGTTCGCCGAATGCCCCGAGGGCGCCCCCGATGGCGCCACGGTCGATGCCGAAGGTGCGCTCTGGGTCGCATTGGTCGGCGCCGGCTGCATCTACCGCTACATGCCCGACGGGACGCTTGATCGGCGGCTGCCGCTTCCGGTGAGTCGGCCGACGTCCATCGCCTTCGGCGGATCCGACCTGACGACGCTCTTTGTCACGAGCCAGCGACGCTTCCTCGGACCCGACGAGCTCGCGTCGGAACCGCTCGCAGGCGCGCTCATTGCGATATCCGGCGCGGGACGCGGAAGGCCGGCGCATCTGTCCGCGGCGCTCTGACCACACGTGATCCCTATCGGCACGGCCTCAGGCCGAGCGACCGGTTCCGGGAAGCGATCAAAGTCGGGGGATACGCCCATGCATCCCGAGCCGGAAATCGCGCGGCAAGGCCGTCCGCTACGACAGACGCAGATACAAGCGCCGGAATCGGATCGAGATCATGTTCGGCAGACTGAAGGACTGGCGACGCATCGCGACAGGGTACGACAGGTGCGCCAAGGTATTCCGCTCCGCCGTTGCGCTGGCCGCAACCATCATCTTCCGGCTTTGAACATCCATGAGTCTGGAGGCTAGAGCGGGTTGCGGCCTTTTCGACACAGGTTTCCCATGAAGAGTGATCTGTGATTCCCTGGCTGTCGAGCAGCTCACGTCACGCCCGTCACTAGGTGCGTCGCTCAGCGGAAAGACGCGACGTGGCGCCAGACACCTTGTCGGCGGG
>CAYYOE010000019.1:0-23834 GCA_964473055.1 uncultured Rhodobacterales bacterium
CCCTCACGCCCCCACATCCGGCAGCTTCAGCACCCGCACGCCGTTGATCTTCCATCCCGCCTGGCCCTGCACCATCTCGTATTCCGCCGCATGATAGGCCCCCTGCGCATCGCGCAGGATCACGCGCTGGTACGTCCGCCCGCCCCGTTCCTCCAGCGCGTCGAACGTCACTTCCGCCGGGCGGTGCACCATCGGATAGCCCTGCCGCACCATCGCGCCGAACCGCTCGGGGTTGCCGAACATCCCCTGGATGACCGGCGAGGCGAAGGTGAAGGCGGTGGCGAAGTCGTCGGCCAGGAACGCCTCGATCTGGCTGCGGATCACACCCTCTACCGTGTCCTGTGCCCGCAGGGGCAGGGCGGCGAGGACGCTCAGGACAACGGCAAGCAGGACGTGGCGCATGGTCGGGCCTCCCTTTCGCGCATCCACGAAAGCTAGGCCCGATCAGTTTCACGTCAATGCGTGCCTCAGGCCGCCGCAAGGTCGCCCCGCAGACCGGCCTCGATCAGCCGCAGAGTCTCGTCCACGCCATAGAGCGCGATGAACCCGCCGAAGCGCGGGCCTTCGGAGGCGCCCAGCAGCACCTCGTAGAGCGCGCGGAACCAGTCGCGCAGCGGCTCGAACCCGTGCTCCTTGCCGACGGCGAAGACCATCGACTGAAGCGCCTCCGCATCCGGCCCCCCGTCCCAGGCGCGCAGGCGCGTGGCCAGATCCTCCATCGCCACCCGCTCGCGCGGATCGGGCGCACGGAACACCTTCGCGGGTTTCACGAAGTCGTTGTAGTAGCGCACCGCATGTCCCGCCGCCGCATCCAGCTGCGGGTGCGTCGTGGGCGAGGCCTCGGGCGCGTAGCGGCGGATGAATCCCCACAGCCGGTCCTTGTCCTCGGCGGCCGAGACCGATGCCAGGTTCAACAGCATCGAGAACGGTACCACCATGTCCGACGCGGGCGGTTTTCCGCCGTGGATGTGCCAGACGGGGTTCGCCAGTTGCCCGGCCGCGTCCTGCCCCGGAAACGCGCGCAGTTGCTGGTGGTATTCGTCCACCGCCCGCGGGATCACGTCGAAGTGCATCCGCTTCGCGGTCTTGGGCTTCTGGTACATGAAGTAGGACAGGCTTTCGGTGGCCGCATAGGACAGCCATTCGTCGATCGTCAGCCCGTTGCCCTTGGACTTCGAAATCTTCTGCCCCTGATCGTCGAGGAACAGCTCGTATGTCATGTGGTCGGGCGCGCGGCCGCCCAGGATCTCGCAGATGCGGTCGTAGATCGGCGTATTGGTGGAATGGTCCTTGCCATACATCTCGAAATCCACGTCCAGCGCCGCCCAGCGCGCGCCGAAATCGGGCTTCCACTGCAGCTTGCACTGGCCGCCCGTGACCGGCAGCGTCCATTCGCGGCCCGTCTCGTCGTCGAAGGTCACTGTCGCGTCCTTCGCATCGACATGCTTGATCGGCACATACAGCACCCGTCCCGTTTCCGGGTGGATCGGCAGGAAGCAGGAATAGGTCTGCTGCCGTTCCTCGCGCAAGCTGGCCAGCATGACGCCCATGATCGCGTCGTACCGTTCGGCGGCCAGCCGCAGCGTGTCGTCGAACCGGCCCGACTTGTAGAACTCGGTCGCGCTGATGAACTCGTACTCGAACCCGAAGGTATCGAGGAACCGACGCAGCATGGCGTTGTTGTGGTGGCCGAAGCTGTCGTACTCGCCGAACGGGTCGGGGACCGATGTCAGCGGGCGCTGCAGGTTTTCGCGCAGCATGTCGCGGTTCGGCACGTTGTCGGGGACCTTGCGCATCCCGTCCACATCGTCGGAAAAGCAGATCAGCCGGGTCGGGATGTCGCTGATGATCTCGAACGCGCGGCGGATCATGGTGGTGCGCAGCACCTCGCCGAAAGTGCCGATGTGGGGCAGCCCCGACGGGCCGTATCCCGTCTCGAACAGCACATGCCCCTTGGCGGGCGGCGCCTTGTCGTAGCGTTTCAGCACCCGGCGCGCCTCTTCGAAGGGCCAGGCCTTCGAGGCCATCGCGGCGTCGCGCAGGGTGGTCATCGCATTTCTCCGAAAAGTTCCGGGTCCGTCCCGGCAAGCCCGGGTTCCTATTGCCGCACCGCCGCGGCGTCAATAAATACCGCAGCGCGGGCGCAAGTTCCGCGTCATGTCCGAGAGGTCCAGGTGCCCGACATTCCCCACTCGCTCAACCCGCAGGACGCGCTGGTGGCGCTGATGGTCGCCGTCAGCTTTTCGGACGGTCAGGCGCGCACCGCCGAACTGGTGGCGCTCGAGAACCTGGTGAACAACCTGCCGGTGTTCGCAGACTACGATGCCGACCGGATCGCTATCGTCACGCGCACGGTCGCAGATCTGTTCGCCGAGGAAGAAGGTCTTGACGCATTGTTCGGTCTGGTGCGCGATGCGCTGCCCGAACGGCTGAACGAAACCGCCTATACGCTGTCTTGCGATATCGCGGCGTCCGACGGGCGGCTCGGGCAGGGCGAACTGCGGCTGCTGCAGGAAATCCGCGACGAACTGGATATCGACCGCCTCGCGGCTGCGGCCATCGAGCGCGCGGCGCGGGCGCGGCACATGCCGCTCTAGGTGGTGGCGCATGACAGTCGAGGCTGCCTGGTGATGGCTCCGGGCCCGTTGCAGGAAACCTTGCACTGCATGTCGCTTGAACGCGCATCCCGCCCGGACCAGCCGCGAGAGCCACCCGGGCAGCGGATTGCCGCCCCATCGGCCAGCCACTTCGGTGACGCTTGCGCGCGCTCGGGGGTCGTCCTGACCTGACGCCATGTTGTGCAGACCAACGGCGTTGCGACGGCTGTCCGCGGCCATCCGATACCCTCGGTCGCAACCGTTGGACATCCGCACGTCCACGCCCAGCAAGGCCGCAGCCTCCACCGGCGCGCGCCAGTTCTCGTCGGGTGCCGGAGGTCACTACCCCACCAGCAGCCGCAGGCCTTGGGTGACATCGGTGCGCACGGCAAGCCGCAAGGCCGGTTCGTCGCCCGCCTTCAGCGCAGCCAGGATCATGCGGTGCGTGTTCGGTGACTGGGTGCGGTTCAACCGCTCGTAGAGTTTGCTCATCGTCGGCCCGAGCTGCAGCCACACGGTTTCCACCAGCGCCAGCATCGCCGGAGACTGCGCGCGCAGGTAGAGGGTGCGGTGAAACTCCAGGTTCGTGCGGATGTATCCCGGCGCATTCCCCTTGACCGCCGCTTCCGCATTGGCCGAGTTGATCAGCTGCAAGCGTTCGATCAGGGCCATATGGGCACGCGGCAGGGCGCGGCTGGCCATCTCGGGTTCCAGAAGCGCCCGGATCGCGGCCAGTTCCTCGATCCTGTCGGGGCTCAGCTCCGGTGTGGCGACCCGTCCCGAAGAGGACAGCGTCAGTGCGCCTTCGGCCACAAGGCGGCGCACCGCCTCGCGCGCAGGGGTCATCGAAACCCCGAAGCGACGTCCGATGCCGCGCAGCGTCAACGCCTGTCCGGGTCCGATCTCGCCGTTCATGATCTGGGATCGCAGGGTCCGGTACACCCTGTCATGGGCAACGGGCAGCTGTTCTGCGGGACGCAGGTCAGGAACCATCGGTCAGAACCGGATCGCCATCAGCGCGGGCCCTTCACGGCGCAGCCACGCCCGGTGGCCCACATGACCGGGGCAGAGGTCGGCCACGACCTTCCAGAACGCGGTGGAATGGTCCATCCGCACCAGATGCGCAACTTCGTGCGCCGCAACGTAGTCGAGGACCGCTGGCGGCGCCATGGCCAGCCTCCACGAGAACATCAGCCGTCCTTCCGACGAACACGACCCCCAGCGCGAGCGTGTGTCGCGCAGCACCAGCGCCGAGTACCTGCGACCGACCGCATGCGCGTGGCGGTCGCATGCCTCGGCCAGCGCATCGCGTGCCCTCAGCCGCAGCACCGTCGCCAGCCGCCGCGCGATCGCGGTCTCGGCGCAGGGCAGGGCGATGGTGTCCTCGCCCAGGATCGTCGTGCGTCCCGCCGCGGGCACGATCCGCCGCGGAAGACCCGCAACCGGAACAACCCCACCAAAGCAAAGCGGTCTGGGTTGTGGTGCGGCCTCCAGGGTGCGACGGATCCAGTCCGCCTGCGACTGCGCAAAGGCCAGCGCGTCTTCGGCCTTGGTCCAGGACGGATGCGACAGGGTCACCGCACCGTCGGTTCGACTGACCCGCAGGCTGAGACGTCGCGCCCGTGCGGATGCGCGCAACGTGATCTCCACGGGCGGCGTACCGGTCAGGATGACCTTGCGCGACATGGGGCGGAACCTTCCTGCGGATGCTGTGACGACCCTACCACAGCGCCGGGCATGCGAAAGGCTTCGGGTCGCTTGTGTCGGGCTGCGCCCTCGCGCCCTTCATCCAAGCCCCAGAATGCGCGCAGCGTTCTCCTTCAGGATCATGGGGCGCACTTCGTCGCGGATCGGCAGCGCCTCGAAATCCGCCATCCAGCGGTCGGGCGTGATGGCCGGCCAGTCTGATCCGAACAGCATCTTCCGCTTCAGGATCGTGTTGGCGTAGTGCACGAAGATCTTCGGAAAATACTTCGGTGACCAGCCCGACATGTCGATATGGACGTTGGGCTTGTGCTGGGCAACCGCCAAGCCTTCCTCGGTCCAGGGAAAGGATGGATGCGCCAGCACGATGGGCGTGTCGGGGAAATCCACCGCCACGTCGTCGACATGCATCGGGTTCGAATATTTCAGCCGCATCCCCATGCCACCCCGCATGCCCGACCCCACCCCGGTCTGTCCGGTGTGGAACAGCATGATCGCGCTTTCCTCGGCGATCGCCTCGTACAGCGGATAGGCCATGCGGTCGTTGGGAAAGAAGCCCTGCATCGTGGGATGGAACTTGAAACCCTTCACGCCGAATTCGCGCACCAGACGCCGCGCCTCGCGCGCGCCCTTCTTCCCTTTCGCCGGGTCGATGGACGCGAACGGGATCAGGATGTCGCTGTTCTCGGCTGCCAGTTGCGCGATGTCCTCGTTCGAATAACGGTGGAACCCGGTCTCACGTTCGGCATCCACCCCGAAGATCACTGCGGCGATGCGCCGCTCGCGATAGTAGGCGGCGGTCTGCGGCACCGTCGGCAACATCCCGTCGACGCCTGCCGGGTTGCGGAAATAGGCGGCCATCCCCGCCTGGAATTCGTTATAACCGTCGTCGCGGCACTGGTTGCAGGGTTCTTCCGCATGGGTGTGGAAGTCGATCGCGACGATCTGATCGAGGTTCATGGCCCTTCCTTCCGGTCTGGCGCCCGATATTTGTTTCCTTGTAGACAAAACTTGTCGGCTGGCAACCGCCCCGATAGCGTCAAGGACGGTCGAGCACGGGGGATAGCATGGAAATCGCCGGGGCGCATGTCGTGGTCACGGGGGCAGGGTCGGGACTGGGCGAGGCGACGGCCCGTCATCTGGCAGGGCTGAACGCACGGGTGACGGTGGTCGACCGGAACGCGGCAGCAGCAGCGGCGGTGGCCGCAGCGGTCGGCGGGCTGGCACTGCCACTTGACGTGACGGACGAAAACGCCGGGGCGGCGCTGGACACCGCCATCGCGTCCCAGGGGCCGGTGCGCGGTCTTGTGAACTGTGCGGGCATCGGCGGGGCGGCGCGGATCGTCGGCCGCGACGGGCCCATGCCGCTGGCCGATTTCGAGCGTATCGTGCGGGTCAACCTGGTCGGCACGTTCAACATGATGCGGCTGGCCGCGGCACGGATGCAGGGCAACGCGCCGGACGATGGCGGCGCGCGAGGTGCCATCGTCAACACCGCTTCGCTCGCGGCGTTTGACGGCCAGATGGGGCAGACGGCCTATGCCGCGTCCAAGGGCGGGATCGTGGCCCTTGCCCTGCCCGCAGCGCGCGATCTCGCCCGGTCGGGGATCCGGGTGAACACGGTCGCGCCCGGCCTGTTCCGCACACCGCTGCTGGCCGAACTTCCCGACGATGTGCAAGCCGGTCTCGCCGCAGCCATCCCGTTTCCGCCGCGCCTCGGCGATCCGGCGGATTTCGCCGCGACTGTCGCCTTCGCGCTGACCAACCCCTACCTGAATGCCGAGGTCATCCGCCTCGACGGGGCCCTGCGCCTGCCTCCACGCTAGCCGCGCCAAGCGCCCCGACCGGGCATCAGCAGGATCGTCCCCGCCTGCCTGACGAAATCTGACCAGGGCGTGTCGACACGTCGATCACGCGCATGGCGCCATACAAGCGGCACTGGGCATTCCCGTTGTCATGATCGTCCTTGCCGGGCCCGCTCGGCGGACGATCCCGAGGCCGACGTGGCATGGATCGAGCCGGAAAACCCGTTTCGTACAAGCATGGGCAACAGGCCGGGATGGTCCATTTGGGCATGGCTGAGGATGACTGCGGCAACCTTGTCCGGCTCGAACGGGAACGGCCGGTAGTTGAGTTCCTTTTCTGTCCTGGACCCCTGGAACGTCCCGCAGTCGATCAGGATCTGTCCCCGGTCGGTTTCCAGCCGGAAGCACGATCCGGGGACCGACCCGGTGGCGCCGTGGAAGGTCAGGCGAGGATCGGACAAGTGGGTTTCCCCAGAACACCGGGACCAGGCAAGGGTCACGGGACAAGGACATAGGTGCCCGGAGCTGCGACGATCGGAGAATGGCATCGGTCCGGCCCGCCCATGGCTGGCGGGGCGGTCCCGGGTCCGCTGTGGGCCGACAACCAGTCGGACCATTCCGGCCACCATGAACCCGGCTTCGGTTCCTGATCGGCAAGCCATCCATCGGGGCCGACGTAATGCGCCCCGGCGCGGCGGAAACCGATGCGGTAGTGTCGGCCCCTGTGGCCAGGCTCGGACAGCACACCGCCGTTGTGCCCGCCCTTGGTCAGCACGAAGTGCAGGTCGCAGTCGGTGAACAGCGCCGTCTTGTAGACCGACCGCCAGGGCGCGATGTGGTCGGATTCCGTTGCAACAACGAACATGGGAACAGCAATGTCCTTGAGCGCGATCACCTTGCCGTCCACGGCAAAGCGTCCTGCCGTGATGCGGTTTTCCAGAAAGACGCTGCGCAGGTATTCGGAATGCATCCGCGCGGGCATCCGGGTGGTGTCGTTCACCCAGACCGTCAGGTCTGTCGGAAGGTCCGGTTCGCCCAGAAAGTAGCGCCGCGTCGCACGCGACCAGATCAGGTCTTCGGACCTGATCGCCGCGAAGGCGCCGGACATCTGTGGCCGGTCGAGGTAGCCCTGCGACCACATCATGTCTTCCAGGAAGGCCACCTGGCTTTCATCGAGAAACAGCAGCAACTCGCCGGCCTCGGCGAAATCGACCTGCGCGGCCATCAGCGTGACCGAGGCCAGCCGGTCATCGAGGTCGCGCGCCATCGTGGCGGCCGCGATGGCCAGCAAGGTGCCGCCCAGACAGTACCCGTTGGCGTGGACTTTCTGGCCGGGCACAACGGCGTTGATGACGTCCAGCGCCTGCATGATGCCCTGTTTGCGGTAGTCTTCAAGCGAAAGGTCTGCCTGGTCTGCCGTCGGGTTGCACCACGAGATGCAGAACACCGTATGACCCTGATCGACCAGCCAGCGAATGAACGAGTTCCCGGGCGAGAGATCGAGGATGTAGTACTTCATGATCCACGCCGGAACGATCAGCACCGGCTCGGCGCGGACGCTGTCGGTTGTCGGCGAATACTGGATCAGTTCCATGAGATCGTTGCGGTAGATCACCTCACCGGGCGTGCAGGCCAGAACCTTGCCAAGCGCGAAGTCCTTGGGCACGGGACGATGCTCCTGCGCAAGGATGTGGCGCGCATCGTCGGCAAAATGAACCGCCCCCTCGACCAGGTTCCTGCCACCGCTGGCAAGTGTCTTTTCAAGGATCTCGGGGTTGCCCAGCGGGAAGTTCGACGGCGAAACGGTATCGAGCAGTTGTCGCACCATGAACCCGGTGCGTTGCGCGTTCTGATGTCGGAGGCCGGGCAGCTCGGCCGTGGCGGCCTGCCACCAGTCCTGCAAGGCCAGAAACCCCTGCTGCCAGAGTGCAAACGGCGCCTTGTCCCACCCCTTGTGCGACCAGCGCGTGTCGTACGGTCCCGGCTTGAACGGCTTATCCGCCCGATCGCCACGCAGCCCTTCAAGCGCGAAACGGGACAATTTCAACCAGTCCGCCTGCGCGCGCTCCACAAGTTCCAGCTGCCGACCGGGGGCCCGTGCAAGGTGCATGGCCCAATCGCTCCAGGCATCGACCATCGCATGGGGCGACAGACCAAAGGTAAAGCGCGCCAGGCTGGCCATCGCATCGCGGTCAAGGTCTGCATGGCGATGGACCGGCCCATTGTCGGGGGTGTCGGGAACAGTTGGTGTTGCCGCGTGCGGGTTCACCATGGGCACCTGCGGCGTCCGCTTACTTGGTCGCGTGGTGTGCGGGGCGTGTAGCGGCGGGGCGGGCTTTTCGATCATGCGGCGGTGGCCTTGCGTGGAGGCGGCACCGGAAACCATGCAGGTGCGATCGGCTCGCGATCCACCGACCGGCGCTGCTGCGATCCGTATCCGGCGTGCACGACCTCGGGCGCGGCCCGACCGATGGCCTCGGGCATGCCGAAGCCCGCGCCAAGGGGCCGGGGACGGATCTGCCGCATCTTGTCCATGGTCGCCCTTTTCGGGTGGCAGTCAGGCTGCCAGCTTCTCGGCCAGATAGGCCACGGCCTTTTCGGGCGTGGCAAGCCTCGGGTAGTCGGCCTCCGGGATGGGCAGGCCGAAGCGTTGGTGCAGGGCGCTGACCAGGTTCAGAAAATCCATGGAATCCAGACCCAGGTCGTCCTGCAGATGATCGGTGCCCCCGATTGCATCCGGGTCGAGATCGGGGGCCACGGCTGTCAGGTCATCAAGGAATGCAGCGCGGAGGTCGGTCTTGGTCATGGGCTTTCGGGCTCCTGCAACAGGCGGTCGATCTCGGCCAGGAACAGCGCGCCCTTACGGCCATCGCTGACCCTGTGGTCGGCAGCAAGGGTGGCGGTCACGCTCAGGCGCGGCTGGACTGCACCATCACGGACCACAGGCCTCAGGCGCGGGGCACCGAAACCGACCAGCGCAACCTGCGGGGGATAGATCACGCCGAACAGCGCATCCACACCGGTCTCGCCCAGGCTCGACACGGTGATCGTGCCCTGGGTGATCTCGCTGTTGCGCAACCGGCCCGTGCGGGTGCGGCTGACAATATCGCGCATCGCCGCCATGATCGCGCCCAGGTCCATTGCCTCTGCGTCAAGGATCGCAGGCGCAATCAGCCCGCCGCCGCGCATCGCCACGGCCAGACCGCAGTGGACGGGGTCGGACGGCGCATAGGGCTCGGCCTCGAAGCGGCCATTCAGTTCCGGCGCCTTCTTCAGCGCCGCGACCGTGGCGCGGATCAGCAGCGCCCCCATCAGCAGCCGCCGGTCCGGTGTGCGTTCTGCGTTCCGGGCGGTCAGCCAGCCCTGCGCGGCTTGCAGGTCGATCTCGTGGCTCAGGTAGTAGTGCGGGATCTCGCGTTTTGCCCGTGACATGGCGGCGGCGATGGCGCGCCGCATCTCGGCCATGTCGAGCCCGGGCTTTCCCCTCGAAACTTCCCGGGCACCCGGTTCGGCAGCCGCTGGCGGATGGGACGCCACGCTGCGGTCCACATCTGCCAGCAACACCGCGCCGCCCGGTCCTGTTCCCGTGACGGCGTCCAGTGCAACCCCCACCTCCGCCGCGCGGGCACGGGCCGCTGGTGAGGCAAGCGTGACGCTGATTGCGGGCACGGGCGCCTGGGACGGGGGGGTGGCTTGGGCAACCGGAGCCGACGGTGGAACGACAACCGCGGCCACCTTCGGGGCTGGCGCCGCAGCGACCGGTGCAGAGGTTTCGGGGCTGGCTACAACCTCGCCCGCCACCCCAAGCCGCGCCAGCGGGGCGCCGACGGGAAGCGTCTGGCCCGGTTCTGCCAGCAGTTCAGCAATCTCTCCCGCCTCGAAGATCTCGATCTCGATTGCACCCTTCTGGGTCTCGACCACCGCAACGATGTCGCCCTTCGACACCCGAGTGCCCGGCTTCACGAGCCATTCGACGAGCGTGCCCTCTTCCATGTCGGCCCCGAGCGAGGGCATCGCGAAGACGCTCATGACTTCACCCCCGGCAGTGCCCTTACGGCGGCCACGATGTCGGCGACCTGAGGCAGGGCTGCAGTTTCCAGATGCTTCGGATAGGGAATCGGCACCTCGGCGGCGCACACCCGGCCGACCGGGACATCGAGATTCCAGAAGCAGGTTTCCTGAACCCGTGCCGCGATCTCGGCCGAGAGCGATCCGGTCCGCCAGCCTTCGTCGATCACCACCGCGCGGCGCGTGCGCGAAACCGATGCCATGATCGTTTCATCGTCCAGTGGGCGCAGGCTGCGCAGGTCGATGACCTCGGCTTCGATCCCGTCCTTGGCAAGCGCCTCGGCGGCTTCCAGCGCCTTCCACAGCGAATAGGACCAGGTGATCAGTGTCACGTCGCGGCCCGGGCGGCGGATCACCGCGCGGTCGATGTCCACCGCGCCTGCGTTTCCGGCGATCTTTCCCGCCATGTTGTAGAGCATGACATGTTCGAGAATGATCACCGGGTCCGGGTCTTCCAGCGCCGTCGCCAGCATCCCCCGCGCATCTTCCAGCGTGGCGGGGGCGACGACCCGAAGTCCGGGGATATGGGCGAAGAACGCCTCCAGCGAGTGCGAATGCTGGGCCGCCAGTTGCCGGCCCGCACCGGTGGCCATGCGGATCACCAGCGGCACCCCGAACTGCCCGGCCGACATGTGCCGGATGGTCGCCGCGGTGTTCAGGATCTGATCGAGCGCCAGAAGCGAGAAATTGACCGTCATGATCTCGACGATGGGCCGCATCCCTACCATCGCGGCCCCGATCCCCGCCCCGGTAAAGGCCGACTCCGACAATGGGGTGTCGCGAATGCGGTCGGGGCCGAACTCCTTCAGCAGCCCCATCGACACGGCATAGCACCCACCATAGGCACCGATATCCTCGCCCATCATGAACACGCGGTCGTCCTTGAGCAGCGCCTCGGTGATCGCCGCGCGGCAGCAGTCGCGATAGGTGCTGTCGACTGGTGCAGTTGGCGCCACGAGTTCGGGTGGGGCGGGCCGGGTTTCGGCCACCACATGGCGCGCCAGATCCTCCACGGGTTCCCACGGCGCCTGTTCGCAGGCGGCGACGGCATTGCGCAACTGCGCCTCGACCTCGGTCTCGATGGCGTCGACCTCGTCCTGGTGCAAAAGCTTGTTGTCCAGGAGCCAGCCCTGAAAGCGCGTGATCGGTGATCGCTTGCGCCATTCGGCGACCTCGGCCTTGTCGCGGTATTTCTCGGCGTCGAACATCGAATGGGGCCGGGTGCGATAGGTGCGGCATTCCATGAACTGCGGACCGCCGCCGCCTGCCCGGATCGCCTGGACCAGCCGTCGCGCAGCGGCCTCGACCGCCACCACGTCGTTGCCGTCCACGCATTCGGCAGGCATCCCGTAGGTCGCGGCGCGCGCGGTGAAATCGGTATTGGCCTGCACCCGCGCCACGGCCGTGCCCATGGCGTAGAGGTTGTTCTCCAGCGCGAACAGCACGGGCAGCTTCCATAGCGCGGCCAGGTTCATCGCCTCGTGGAACTCGCCTTCGGCCAGCGCACCGTCGCCGAAGAAGCAGACCGTCACCCGGTCTTCGCCCTGCATCCGGTCGCCCAGACCCAGACCCACGGCCAGGGGCAACCCGCCGCCGACGATGGCATTGCCGCCGTAAAGGTTGGTTTCGGCATCGAACAGGTGCATCGACCCACCGCGCCCGCCCGCGCAGCCGGTGGCCTTGCCGTACATCTCGGCCAGCGCCGATTCCATGCTCATGCCGCGCGCCAGGGCGTGGCCATGCTCGCGGTAGGTCGAGACCACGCGGTCATGGGGATCGAGGGCCGCAGAGATGCCGACTGCAACTGCCTCCTCGCCGTCGTAGAGGTGCAGAAAACCCCGGATCTTTTCCTGGGTGTAGAGTTCATAGCACTTCTCCTCGAAGCGCCGGATGCGGATCATGCCGCGCAGCAGGTCGCGGGCGTGGGTGTGGTCCAGCTTGACCTTGGTCATCTCGCATCTCCCTCCAGCGTGGACAGATCGCCCTCGGGCAGGCCCAGTTCGCGGGCGCGAAGCAACCGCCGCATGATCTTGCCGGACCGCGTGCGCGGCAGCGTCTCGCGGAACACGATCTCGCGCGGGGCAACGGCCGGGCCCAGCCGCTTGCGGGCATGTCCGCGCAACTCGCGCTCCAGCGCCTCGCCCGCCTGATGCCCGGCCTTCAGCGTGACGAAGGCCTTGACCACCTCGCCCGCCGTCTCGTCGGGGATGCCGATCACCGCGGCTTCCGCCACGGCGGGGTGTTCGATCAGCGCGCTTTCCACCTCGAACGGACCGATCAGGTGGCCGGCGGACTTGATCAGGTCATCCGCCCGCCCGACGAACCAGAAATACCCGTCGCTGTCCTGCATCGCCAGGTCGCCGGTCAGGTACCAGCCCCCCGCGAAGCACTTGGCGTAGCGCTCGGGCTGGCCCAGATAGCCCCGCATCATGGACGGCCAGCCGGGCCGCAGGGCAAGTTCGCCGATGGCGCCGGCGGGCTGCCGCGTGACGCTGTCACCCTCGCGCGCCACGATACCGGCCTCGATCCCCGGCAGGGGCTTGCCCATGGCACCAGGCTTGATGTCCATCTCGGCCGTGTTGGCGATCATGATCCCGCCGGTTTCCGACTGCCACCAGTTGTCGTGGAACGGCAGGCCGAACACCTGCTGGCCCCAGACCACGCATTCGGCGTTCAGCGGCTCACCCACGCTGGCGAGGAACCGCAGCGCCGAAAAGTCGCGGCCCCGCGCGGCCTCGGACCCCGCGCGCATCATCATCCGGATCGCGGTGGGCGCGGTGTACCAGACCTGCACCCCCTCGCGTTCAAGGATCGTGTACCAGCGATCCAGATCGAACTCGGCCTCGTCGACGATCATCGTCGCGCGGTTGCACAGGGGCGAGATGATGCCATAGCTCATCCCCGTGACCCAGCCCGGGTCGGCGGTGCACCAGTAGATGTCGCCGGGGCGCAGATCGAGCGCCAGCCGACCGGTCTCGGCATGGGCCACCACCGCCTGATGCACATGGATGACGCCCTTCGGCAGCCCCGTGGTGCCCGAAGTGAAGTGCAGAAGCGCCATGTCCTCGGGCTTGGTCGGATGCGTCTCGAAGGCGGCCGACGTGGCTGCCATCGACGGACCAAGGGCCACGCAACCTTCGGGGGCGGTGTCGCCGATGATCAGCACAAGCTTCAGCTCGGGCATCGACCCGCGCCAGTCGGCCACCTTGCGGCGATACTGCGCCGCGGTCGTGACCAGCACGCTCGCCCCGCCGATCTCCATCCGCGCCCGAACCGGTTCCGGCCCGAAGGCGGCGAACAGCGGGCTGACGACCACCCCGGCTTTCAGCGCGCCCAGCGTGGCCGCGTATAGCTCGGGCACACGCCCCGACAGCAGGAACATCCGCTCGCCCGGGCCGATGCCATGGTCGCGCAGCACTTGGGCGAAACACGCGGCTTCGGTGGCCAGCTCGGCATAGGAAATGACCCGCCGTTCGCCCTCGCGGCCAAGCCAGATGATCGCGGGCTGCGCCCCATGGCCTTCGGCGACGTGACGGTCCACCGCCTCGTGCGCGATGTTCAGGCCACCGCCGGGCAGACCCGCCAGCCGTTCACGCGCAGCGTTCCAGCCTGTGCGCAAGGTTCCGGTATCGACCGTCGTCCTGGCCTTGGCGATGATCGCGTGGGTCATGCGTTCCTCCTGCGTCGCTGCGACCTGGCGTTGACCTGAAAGGGTGTGCGCCTCCTCCGCCACTCCCGCCGCAGCCTGACTCCCGGTGCGAGTGTGGCTGACGGGCGCATTGCCGTCGTTGACTCAGGTCATGCCGTGACGGACAAGGCGGCCTGCCCGTGTCCCCGAATGCGGGTGACATGTCCGCTCGGGCCAACCGCCCCGCGGCTGATCTCAGGGTCGGGCAAGCGCACGCATGTCAATATCGACCCGCTCTGACAGGCTTTCGATCGAGTCGTGCAGCAACTGAAGAAGGTAGACCGGGTGGTGGACATAGCCGCCGGGGTCCTTTGCGACGACCTGATAATTGTAGGCCGCCTTCAGCAGGCGCGGTGTCCAGGTCGCATAGCGGTTCGGAAAGACAGCCTCTGCGTCGCTGATCGTGCCGTCGCCGTCGGTGTCGGTGAAGAAGTAGGGGAAGGTGCCCTTGGCATAACCGATCGGTGTGCCGGACACCTGCGCGGCATAGGCCTGGATCGCAGCATGCAGCCGTGCGTGAAGCCCGACGATTTCAGAGTGGATGCCGCCCGCATTGTCGCCGTCCCCATCGAAGTCCCGGTGACGTGTGCGGATGTCGATCAGCGCCTCGACCCCGCGGTGGCAGGTCAGGCAACCGTCGGCCTCGACCTGCGTGGTATGGGCATCGTGGCACGCGATGCATGTATCGGCGCCGGGGACGTGCCGGAACTGCCCGGCATAGCTGCGGCCCGCATAGTGAAACCCGGCGCGGCCGTCGCCCCCCTGCATCACGGCAGCGGCGATGCCGTAGTGCACATTGATGAAGCGAAGGTCCCCTGCCACGGTATCTTCGCCGATCCCCGTGGTGGCGGCGGCGATCGTATCGCCCGATGCCCGCCCGGAATGGCAGACCGTGCAGGTCGCATTCCCGCCCAGTCCGTGGACGGCCACACCCGATGGCAGGGTCACGCTGTCGAGCGCATGGGCAGCCGAGGTATGGCACGAGGCGCAGCCGATCACGGCGTTGATCGCGGCGGGCCGGTTCACGATGCCCGGTTCGCTGCCGTCGGCCCCCAGGAAATCAATGAAGCCCGGCTCGGAGTGGCAGGCGGCACAGTCCTCGGGCACCGCGCCCGCCTCGTTCCAGTAGGTGAACGACTGCGACCCGTGGTCGGCATGGGGGGACGACAGCCATTCCTCCACGATGGCCGCAAGGCCGGTCTCGGCGGCGGCAGGCAGTGTGGTAATGGCGAACAGGGCTGTCGCCACAAGGGTTCGGAACCTGCGAAAGATGCTCATCGAAGCGTCTCCGTCGCGCTGGCCTTGAGCATGCACCCTCGCACGGCTTGGCGCAGCGACCCTTGATGCACGTCAAGGCGTTGCACCAGCAGGCGGGTAGATGTGGCCGCGCGAAGGGAAACAGGAAGTGGATGGCCATGGCCCGGTCGGGCGCACCCGCAGTCCCGGCTCCCGGGTTGGGTGGCCGCGCATTGGCGCTGCTCTACCTTGCCGTGGCATTTCTTCCGCTTCTGCTCGCAACTGCCCGGAACGTCGCCCCGTTCGATCCCTGGGAACGGGTGGCCGCTGGTCTGGGTCTTGCGGCGCTTTCCGCGATGGCGGTCCAGTTCGTGACATCGGGGCGTTTCGGGCTTGCCTCCGGGCGGCTCGGGATCGACCAGATCATGGCGTTCCACAAAGTTGCCGCCTGGTGGGTGCTGCTGGCCCTGCTGCTTCATCCGATCCTCTATGTCCTGCCCACATGGCTTGACGATCCCGCACTCGGGATGCGCCGCATCGAGGCATATCTGGTCCTCCCGCAGTACCGGACGGGCGTCATCTCGCTTGGGGCGCTTCTGCTTCTGATACTCTCGTCGGCGCTTCGCGAAAGGCTGGCCCTGCCCTACGAGGTCTGGCGGGCGAGCCATGTCATCCTCGCCGTCCTGGCGGCGGGCCTCGGGATTCACCATGCGCTGACGGTCGGTCGGTTCAGTGCGATCGGAATGGTCAACACCTGGTGGTGGGCGGTGGCGGGCGCGTTGGTGGCCGTCATGGGAACGCTCTACGGCTGGCGATGGCTCAGGCTGCACCTGCGCCCCTGGCGGCTTCACTCCGTCAGTCGACTGGCCGACCGGATCTGGGAACTCGACATTCAGCCGGCACCGGGCACGCGGGACCTGCGCTACGAGGCCGGACAGTTCGTCTGGATGACCGTAGGTGCGCGGCGCTTTCCACTGTTCGACCACCCGTTCTCGATCGCCGATGCGCCGTCCCGACCGGGGATCAGCCTGATCATCAAGGAGATGGGCGATTTCACCGGGCGGATCGGGGCGCTGGCGCCGGGCACGCCGATCGGGATCGACGGGCCTTACGGTGAGTTCTCGCTGGACAATCATCCGGGCCGTGCTGTCCTTCTGCTCGCGGGAGGGGCAGGGATCGGGCCGATCATGGGTCTGCTTCGGGATATGGTTGCGCGCGGCGACTCGCGGCCGGTACGTCTGGCCTATGCCGTCGGAAGGCCGTCGAATCTGGCGTGCCTGGCAGAGATCGAGGCGGCCCGGGCGGTTCTTGCCCTCGACGTGCTGCTGGTCAGCGAGGAGGCCGAGGATGGATTCGACGGCGCCATCGGCCGGCTCGACCGCGGACATCTCGAACGTCTCCTGCACGGCCTCGACCCCGGCGAGACGGTCGCGATGATGTGTGGCCCGGGACCCATGGTTGTCGCGGTGTCGGACATGCTTGGCGACATCGGCCTTCCGATGGACCGCATCGTCTACGAGCGCTTCGACTACGCCGCCGGCTCGTCATCGCGGCAGGACCGCAGGCGCCTGGCGCAGATCCTGACGGTGGGTGCCGGATTTGCCGCGGGCGTCGCGATCTTCGCGGCTGCCACGCACTGATCGGAGGGACCGCCCGCCAGGACAATCACCCGACCCGCAGGTTGTCCCCCTGCAGCGTGCCCCGATATGGCCGCTGCTTCCCGGTCAGGCCCGCTCAGTCGACCAGCCGCTGCAATGTGACGTGGCCAAGGGCGGGCGATACCCACTGCCGCGACTGCCGCACGATGCCTGCCTCGCGCCAGTAATCGTTCCGGATGTCAGGAAAGCCCCCGGCCGCGCAGGTCTCGACAGCGTGCCGGACCAAACGCTGCGTGCCCGCCACGTCGATCTCCGTCTGGCCCATGTCGGCCAAGGTGCAGGACAGGCGCGTGGCCACGATCCGGTTCTCGCCGTCCAGATGGCGCAACGTGCGCGTGTAGCTGCCCGCAGGCCAGGCGGCCAGCAGGGGGGCGGTTTCGGCGGTCAGCAGATCGGCACCCAGGCCGCGGGTTGCAAACAGGATACCCTGGTCAAAGGTCAGACCCACGCCATCGGGGGAGGCCCAGGTCTCATGCGTGCCATTCGTGCCCAGAGGGGCGAGGCTTCCGGTGGCCCTGGTCGCCTCGATCAAGGCCAGCATCAGGGGTTGACCGGTCGCGGCCAGAGAGGCCGCATCGGGAACGGTCGCCGGGTTGCCGGATCCGGGCAGGATGCGCGCGAGGCCGGCAGCGATCCCGGTGCCGGACGTGGACATGCCGCCCGTCCCGCCCGAGCAGGCGCCCAGCCCGAGAATCGCGAGGATACCCACGCACGCCCTCATCGCCAGAACCGGCCCCAGTCCCGGTCCAGTCGGGCGGCATCGGCCGCGCTTGCACTGTCGTAAAGGCGCCCTGACAGGGACAGCCGCTGACCCGCATCGCTCAGCCTGCCGCCGAAGGCCAGGTCCGTCGATGCGCGGGTGGCATCGCCGCGGAACCATGCGGTTGGGATCGTCACGGTAACGCCGCGGTCGAAGCCACCGGGAACCTCGGCCCAGTCGGCATCGGTCAGGGTGGCAAAGATGCCGACGCGCCAGCCATTTGCGAAGGTCCGGTCCAGCGCAACGGTGCCGCCCCAGTCGCCCGCCAGATAGCGCCCGGCGTCCAGCCGCCCGGTGACGCCGTCGCCGAAGTCCCAGTAGGCGGACGCATGGCCGGTCACGGTCTCGTAGTCGCCCAGGTCCAGCCCTGCGCCACCCGGATCGCGGCGGATCACCTGCGCCAGTTCCAGCCCGAGCGCGAGTCGGCTGTCCACGGGCTTCCACAGCACCTCGCCCGCGACGCCCGCGAACATCGGTTCCAGGTATCCCGCCTGTGCCCGGGCATGGAACGCGGGGGCGGGGCGTCCGCGCCAATCGACCGTCAGCCGGTCGAGCCGCGGATTGATGGCGTCGAAACGGGCGGCATCGGTGCGGACGCGGGGCAGCGACGTGGCCGCGGGCAGGGCGCCGCCATCCAGCGTGCCGGCTGCGCGGCCGCTGATCGTGCCCGCAAAGGTCAGGCCCGGCGAAGGTTGCCAGGCGCCGGACAGGCGCAGGCCGACCTCGCCGCGCCCGGCATCGGTTCCCTGGAACACGCGCGCGCGCAGATAGGGGGACAGGCCCCAGGACAGCCGCGGGAAGGTGCCCGGGGGCACAAGGGCAGGGCCAGCCGGGGCCTCGCCGATGACGGCGCGCGCGCGCAGCCGTTCGGTTCCGTCGGGCGCGGTTTCCAGCGCCTCCAGGTCCGACCGCGTCAGCCGCACCGAAGACACCGGCAGCCCGCCTTCCACCGGAACCAGTGTCAGCGTCTCGATCTCGGGCGGCAGGCCCCGCGTCAGCGTCCGGGCGGCGCGGCCCAGCGCCTGTGGCCAGGCCTCGTGTCGCAGATTCGACAGACGCAGCTCGGCCGTGGTGCCGTCGATCCGGAAACCTTCCAGGCGCATCCCGTCGGCCGCCAGGGCGCGGGCCAGGGGCGGGCCCAGGGTGGCAGTGGTGCCAGGCGCATGGGTCTCGACGCCGCGCGGGATGACGGGGGGCGGGGCGCCGATGCGCGGACCAAGCGCCGGGGTGCCCTTGGGATCGAGCGCCATGGTCAGCGACAGGCCCACCTCTGTCCCGCCCAGGGTATAGACGCCCATCCGCACGCCATCGGCCACGCGGTAGGACAGGCCGGCGTTCCAGGGCGCAGGGCGGTCGATCAGGCCGCGTGACACCTCGGCGTCGTAGCGGTCGGCCGAGTATTCCAGCGCCAGCGTCAGCCGGTCGGTGGCGGCCCAGGTGACCCCGGCAAAGGCCGCTGCCGGGCCCGAGAACCAGGCGCCCGCGTCGGGGCGTTCGGCGCTGGACAGGGGCGGGCGGCTGCCACCGTCGGACAGCGTTCCGGCCTGGCCGAAGCGGCCCCAGCCCAGGCCTGCGCTGACCGCGATCCCCGACCCGAGCGACTTCGTCGCGACCAGATATTCGCCCGAGGACAGCCCGGTGCCCAGGATGTCCTGGAAGCCGAGGGTGACGGCGGGTCGGGCGGCAGTCTCAAGCAGCAGGGTCAGGCGCAGGTCGAAGGCGGCGTCGGCCCAGTCCGCGCCCCCCGCGGCCAGTCCCTCGGCGCGGGTGTAGCGAAATCCGCCGGCGACACGCGGCCCCGCCTGAAAGCCGAATGCCGTGCGTGACAGGGGCCCGAGGCTGGTGAACGCGCCACTGATGCGGCCATCGGGCATGGGTGTCGCGCTGGGCATGTCGACCATGCCGGGCGTGCCCCAGGTGTTCAGGGGGGGCACCTCGGTCTGCGCCGCTGCCGGAAGGCTGGCCAGGGCGGACAGGACAAGGATCGCGAAGGGCAGCGCGCATGCCGTCGATCCCGAAGCCCTCGGCCGCATGTCGTGTTTCCGGTTCGGTTGCCCCAGCATGCGCCCGTTGCAGCACGGGTCCGGGGTGTTGTCCATAACCAAGATCGGCGTCTTCAAGGATTGCCGCATTGCATGGCCGGGCGCTGCCGGCACGTCACTGTGGCGGCCCCGTCGTCGCTTGCGTCCGCCCGTCGGTCTGATGGCCTGCCATCGCATCCCGTCGGCCGGCTGAACCCGGATCATGCGGACGCGACGACCCTCGGGGAGGATTCTTCCGCCTGCGGGGCTGCCGGCGCCTCCGGGGTCGTCGCCTCGGCGGCCCAGCGCATCGCCGCACGCGTGATTTCCGGCGCACCGCGTTCGACGACCGCGCGCAGATCGCGCAGCATGGCTGCGACCACCAGTTCGGGAAGCTCGGGCGGCGCGGCGCGCAGGATCTTCGGGGTTGACGTTGGCTGCAGCAGACCGTCTTCGGACAGCCGTTCGTGACGCTTCTCGCCGGGACCGAGCCCGATGACGGCAACGGGGATGTCCCCCGAGCCCGGCCCCTGTTCGGCCAGCCGCAGGCCCTGTGCCGCCGCGATCCGGCGCGCGATGTCCAGGACTCGGACCGGCGCGCCCATGTCGAGGGCAAAGACCTCCCCGCCCTCGGCCATGGCCGCTGCGGCAAGGGTCAGGTGGGCGGCTTCCGGAACGGTCATCAGGTACCGCGTCGCATCGACATCGGTGATCGTGACAGGCCCGCCCCGCGCGATCTGGTCACGGAACAGCGGCACGACCGAACCCGACGATCCAAGGACATTGCCGAAACGCACGGCGGCAAACGCCGTGCGCCCCGGTCGCCGCGCCATGTCCTGCACCACGACCTCGGCCAGCCGCTTCGTGGCGCCCATCACCCCCGCGGGCGCGACGGCCTTGTCGGTGGACACCAGAACGAACCGGCCGACCCCCGCCGCCCGCGCCGCGCCGGCCAGCAGTCGGGTTCCCAGCACGTTGGTCAGTACCCCGGCGGCCGGGTTTGCCTCGACCAGGCCGACATGCTTGACGGCGGCAGCGTGCAGGACGGTATCGACGGGGCCCTCGGCAAAGACCCGCGCCAGCGCCGCCTCGTCCGTGACCGAGGCGACCACCGCACGAAGTTCGGGCAGGCCCGCATGCCGGCCGTGGGGGCCATGTCCGGCCCGATCCCGCAATTCGCGGTCGATCTGGTAGAGCGCGGCTTCGGACGACTCGATCAGGATCAGCGCCGCCGGACCGCATGTCAGAAGCTGTCGGCACAGTTCCGATCCGATCGACCCGCCCGCACCGGTGACCAGAATGCGCTGACCGGCCCAGGATGCCGGGTCAGGCGGAAGGGCCGAAGCACCGCGGCCGAGCAGGTCCTCGTCGGTATCGGGGGCGCCCACCATGGCCGGAACGGATGTCAGGCGCAGGCCGTCCCGGGCCAGATCTGCCGCAAGGGCCGCGGCCCGCCCGGGCGGCAGGTCCGGCGCGGCAAAGACCCGTCGGATCCCGTGCCGTTGCACAAGGCGCGCCACCGAGTCCGGCCGGACCACCGGCAGACCGGCGATGCGCAGGCCGGCAAGCGCGGGGTTCTCCTCGATGAAGGCGACCGGGCGCAGGCCCCGGTGCAGGGCCAGCGCCCGCGCCAGGGCCAGGCCCCCGTCCTCGGCGCCCGCCAGCAGCACGGCCTCGCGCCTGCGGCCTCCGCGCAGGGCGAACCGCCAGAGGTGCACCAGCGCCAGCCGCGCCCCGATCGCCAGGGCCCCGTGCAGGGTCGCCAGCAGGACCGCGGCGACCAGGTTCCCCGACATTGCCAGCGACACGGTCCCGATCGCCAGCGCAAGGGTCAGGCTGCGCGTCGCGCCATGGGCGCTGTACCCCAGAAGTCTCTGCCGGTCGGTCCCGGCCAGCAGGGCCAGCACCGGCGCCGCCGCAAGCAGCACACCCACCGTCCCCACGCCGCCCCCGGCGATCGCGGCCGCGCAAAGCCCGGCCGGCAGAACCAGCATCGCGTCGACCAGCAACAGGATTCCCCGCTTCGCGGACCGCGGCAGGGCATGCGCCATCCCGGCGACTAGGACCCCGGGCGCGCGGTATCCAGGCTGTCCCGGTGCTGGCGGACCCAGACTGCGCAGGACCGCCGCCACAGTGGCGACGAGAATCCGAAGGTCGAACGTGAAGGAGTGTCGGTGGGCATAGACACGCTCGAATCGCAGCTTTGCCGGCAGGATGCGGCGCGCATATATCGCCTCGGTTTCCGCCTGTGTCCGGGCGGCCGCCAGCAGCCGCGCCTCGCGCCCGTGCAGGCGCAGGGTGGCCAGTCCGGTGATCCCCGGCCGCAGGGCAAGGATCGCGGCGAAGGCGTCGGGGTGCTGCGCGACATGGGCGGGCAAGGGCGGACGCGGACCAACAAGGCCCATGTCCCCGCGCAGGATGTTCCAGACCTGCGGCAACTCGTCGATCCGGGTGCGCCGCAGAAACGGGCCGGTCCGGGTTCTCCGGTCGTCCAGGTGCCCGCCGCTGGCACCGTCGCTTCCCGACGGGTCGGGCCGCAGGGTGCGCAGTTTCCACAACCGGAACGGAACGCCACCCCGGCCGATTCGCGTGCTGCCGTGAAACACGGGACGCCCGTCGAAGACGAGGATGGCCAGCGTCGCAATGGCGACAAGCGGAAGGGCCACGAGGCTCAGCACAAGCGCGCCGGTCAGGTCGAACACTCTCCGGACCACGGGGCCGGGAACGGATCTTGCGGGAACAGGCGCGCGCTTCGGCATCGGTTGTATTCCAAGGGGGAATCGGCTCGGGCGACCGTTGCATGGCCCGCGTTAACGTCTCCCCAATTCGGCCGGGACCCGGTCCGCCAGATCCGAAACTGGCCGACAAATCCCCGTCGAATGGACGATGGCCTGCCGCATTTCGGTCTCATTCCCATGGAAAATTGGCCCGGTGACGTGTGGGGGCACATCGCAATAGGGGAGACGACCGATGCGTACGGCACTGGTCGCCATGCTGCTGATACTTTCTGCCGGGCTTGCCGCACCGGCCGCCGCCTGTTCCGTGGCGCGCATTTCCGGCGCTGATTCCGTGATCGACCCCAGGTCGATCAACCAGTCCCTGTTCGATGCGGCCGTGACGGCCGAAACCAACGCGCGGCGCTGCCAGGCCGGTCTGCGGAGGCTCGAGGTCGAGGGCCAGTTGCGGCGTGCGGCCGAGGTCCACAGCAACTGGATGGCGCAGTCGCAGCAGCTGACGCATGTGTCCACGGTCAGAGGCCAGCGCACGGTGCCCGAGCGCATCCAGTCAAGTCGCGTGCGCCTGTCGGGCGGAGCAGAGAACATCGGGTTTGTCCCGCGCATGGCGTTCCCCGAGCCCCGGTTCCGGATTGTCGACGCCGCGCGCTGCGAGTTCCGCTCGAACGCCGGGGCGCCCGTATCCCCGCACACCTATGCCAGCCTCGCGCGGACCATCGTGAACGAATGGATGGCCTCGGCTTCGCACAGGGCAAGCATCCTGAACGGCAGCATGACGCGTGTTTCACACGCCGTCGCCTTTGACGGAAACGCTCCCTACTGTGGACGGTATTACATCACCCAGCACTTTGTTCAGTAATCCGTCACCCTCCCGACGCGTTGCTGGCCAACCCCGGTTCTTCGGGGTATAGGATGGCGCTGTGACGAGTGTTTGTGGGAGTGGTGACAATGTTGCTGGGTGCGCGATGGGTATCGCGGACAGCTGAAGCCCGTGGCCGTGCGCCTCGGGCGTACTTTTCGTGACAACGAGGTATGGACACCCCGGCGGTCTGCCGGGTCAATGTCCGTTCTCGCAACGGGCACGGGCGGAAATCCCTTCTGGGCGTCCCGTCACGCGGCTTGCGGGCCGCGTGGGGCCGTTTTCCGACATGTCGAAATCATGCAACATAGATCACAAACCGGGGCGGTTGACCCGGCACTCTGCCGCTCGCCCCTTCATATCGACCGCACGCCCTGTATATGGTAACCAACGGACCTGTCCGGTCCACATCTAGGAGACACGTTGATGAGTAAGAAGCTGACCTGTGCCGTCGCACTGACCTGTGCTCTTGCCGTCTCGCCGGTCCATGCCGGCGGTCTTGCTGCACCCCAGGTCGAGTCCGAGGTCTTCGCCGTGCAGGCGCCGGCCGTTGGCGCCGGGGCGCTCGGGGGCGCGGGCGCGCTCGCGCTGATCGCGGGACTTGTCCTGATCGCGGCCGTCGCTGGCGGCGGTGGCGGCGGTGGCGGTGGCGGCGGTGGCGGTGGCGGTGGCGGCGGCGGCGGCGACAACGGCGGCCCGAAGG